>DATCPU010000127.1:0-37904 GCA_036569925.1 Candidatus Dormiibacterota bacterium | reverse complement strand
AAATAGAGCCGGCCGATCTCGGGGTTGCTCAGCACGTCGGGCCCAGGGCCCTCGAGCCGGATCCGTCCGCTCTCCATGACCACGCCGTGCGTGGCGATGGCCAGGCCGGAGCGCGCGTTCTGCTCGACGAGAAGAAGGGTGTGGCCCGCGTCGTTCATCGAGCGAATCGTGTTGAAGACGATGGTGCGGGTCTTCGGGTCGAGACCCATGGACGGCTCGTCGAGAATGAGGAGCGACGGGTCGAGCATCATCGCGCGCGCGAACTCCACGATCTTCTGCTGCCCGCCGGACAAGGACGCCGCGAGATCGTTCCGACGCTCCTTGACGATCGGGAAAGTCTCACCCACCGCCGCCAGGCGCCGCTCGACCAGGCCCCTGTCGCGCACCGTGTAAGCCCCGAGGCGCACGTTTTCCCAGACCGTCATTGTCGGGAACAGGCTGCGCTCCTGCGGGACTTGGACGATGCCTCGGCTGAGAATCGCCCGGGGGCTGAGCTTCGCGATCGACTCCTGGCGAAATTTCACCGAACCGCGAGTTGGCCGCAGCAGGCCGCTGACCACCCGTAACAACGTCGATTTGCCGGCGCCGTTCGGCCCGACTATGCACGTCAGGCTCCCCTCGTCCACGGTCAGGTCCACCCCTTGGAGGATGTCGCCACCTCCATAGCCCGCGACCAGGCCCTGGAGCTCGAGCAGTGCTCCCATGTCAGGCCCCCAGGTACGCGTCGAGGACTGCCGGATCGCTGCGAACGTCCTCGGGCTTGCCGGTGGCGATCTGACGTCCTCGCTGCACCACGATGACCTCGGAGCACAGTTTCATCACAAAGCTCATGTTGTGCTCGACGATCAGGAACGAGGTTCCACGCGAGTTGAGCGTGCGAAGGCGGTCGGCAATGCGCTCGAGCAGCGCCGGGTTGACGCCGCCTGCCGGCTCGTCGAGCAGCACGAGCTCGGGCTGAGCCATCATCACCGCGCCCAACTCGAGCAGCTTGCGCTGTCCGTAGGAAAGCGAGCCACCGAGCAGGCCGGCGACGTGCGCCATCTCGAGGAACTCGAGCATCTCCATAGCTTTCGACCTCTCATCGCTCAAGCCGGCTCGCGAGAACAGCGCGCGCAATCCCTTGCGGCGAATCGGCACGAGAAGGTTTTCGAGAGCAGTGAGGCGCGGGAAGATGCGAGGGAGCTGAAACGTGCGCCCGATGCCGCGTTCGTAGACACGATCGGGTCCGAGGCCGTCGATCGCCAGTGACTTGAAAGTGATCTGACCCTGGTCCTTGGCGATGAAGCCCGTGATCAGGTTGAAGATCGTTGTCTTGCCGGAGCCGTTGGGGCCGATGAGGCCGGTGATGCCACCCGCCGGGATGGAAATCGTGCAGTCGTCGACGGCGACGACGCCGCCGAAGCGCTTGCTGAGGTGGTCGACCTGCAGCAGGTTCATGGCCCTGCCTTCGCGGTCTGGCCTGGCGAGGCCGCCCGACGGCTGGCTATCAGCTCACTAACCGAGGGGATGATCCCGCGCGGCATGAGCAAGATGACGAGCAAAAAGACCGCCGAGTACAGGACGAGGTAGAGCCGGCTGGCGCCGTAGTTGTAGGCCAGCCAGAGCTGGGCGGGTTCGAGGATCAGCGCACCAAGCACGGGCCCCCACAGAGTGCCGAGCCCACCCAGGAAAACCATCAACACCATCGAAATGCCGATCAGCGGATCGACCACGAACTGGGGGTAGATGAACGTCACGTAATAGCCGTAGACCGCGCCGATCATGCCCACCACGGCTGCGCTGATCACAAAAGCAGTCAGCTTGAATGCGCGCGCGGGGACACCGACGGCAAGCGCCTTGTCTTCGTCATCGCGAATGGCGAGCAGCCCAAGGCCGAACTTCGATGCACGTATCCACCAAGAGGCAGCCAGCCCCATGAGGGCAAGCGCCAGCATTGCGTAGTAGAAGGGGATGTTGAAGAAGTCGCCCCGCCACGGCGGAATGGGGAAGCCGAGGCCTGCACCGCCGCCGGTCAGGCTCGTGAGATTCTCAGCGAGAAGCTGCAGCATGAACATGAAAGCGATGGTCACGATGACAAAGGTCGCCGCCCTCGTGCGCAGCGCAAACCAGCCGACGGCGGCGGCCAGCACCGCCGTGAGAATGCCTGCCACCGGGACATACAGGAAAGGCGCGTAGCCGCCGGCGACCCCGAGCTTGGCAAGGATCAGGCCCAGCGCATAGGAACCGAAGCCAAAGAAACCCGCGTGCCCCAGGGAGATGTAGCCGGTATAGCCGCCCATGATGTTCCAGGCGGTCGCCAGCCCGACGTACATCGCGGTGAAGACCATGATGTTCGTGCTCGCTGAATCCGGCCATATCGCGGGCAACACGAGCGCGGCTGTCACGGCTGCGACCAGGCCCACACCCATCAAGGCGCGCCTTTGCCGCAGTCGCATCACACCCGCTCCCGTACTGTCAGGCCGAACAGTCCCTGCGGCCTGACGAGCAAAACGGCGACCAGCACGACAAAGAAGACAAAGCTTGCCCAGACCGGCGAGATCACCACTGCAGTGACGTCTTCGATCACCAGCATCACCAGGGCTGCGATGATGGCGCCGCGTAGGCTTCCCAGGCCGCCGAGGACGATGATCGTCAGCAGCCTCGAGATCAAGTCGTAGTGACTTCCAGGATTGAACGTGTTGGTAATTCCGAACACCACACCACCGGCGGCCGCCGTGGCCATGCCGATGCCGAAGGCGATCGCCGATACGCGGTCAACGTCGATGCCTACGAGCTGGGCCGCGGTCCGGTTGAGCATCGTCGCCCGGATGGCGCCCCCGAAGTTGGTGCGATAGAGCATGAGGAAGATTGCGCCCAGGATGGCCAAGCACAGCAGAAAGCCGTAGACGTAGACGTAAGTGATTCGAAAGTTGCCGATTGGAAAGCTTGCGGTGTCGTACCAGGCGGTGATCTGTACGTAGTTTGAGGTGAAGAAGTAGCCGAGCAGACCCTCGATGCCCAGTGCGAGCGCATAGGTGACAAGCACCGACAACGCTTCACGATCCGTTTTAAGGGGTCGCACGAAAACGACCTGCAGGATCATGCCGAGGATGAACATGACCGGCATCGTCACGACCAGGCTCACGAACGGATCGATGTTCAGGTTGCGCCACAAAACGAAGCTCAGATAAGCCCCAAGAATCACGAGCGCTCCGTGACCCACGTTGATGATGCGCATGACGCCGAAGATGAGAGTCAGGCCGGATGCCATCAGCGCATAAACGCCTCCCGTAAGGACGCCAAGCACCGCGGCCTCCAGGACCAGGGTCATCTGAGCGTGCCCGGAGCGGGCCGGGGACGGCGGCTTTCGCTCACCGTCCCCGTTTCATCTATTGCCAGGCCTTCTTGGGGTATTCGGGTGGCGCGGAGGCCACGACCGGTGGGTACACGAAGACAGCGTTGCCGTTCTGCCACTGCTCGACGAACACTCCCACACCGCCCTGGGGCCGGCCCACCGAATCCCAGCCCATCGGGCCCTGGACCGTTTGATACGTGCCTGTGTGAAGAGCATCGATCAGCTTCTGGTTGTCGATGCTGGCGGCCTTGGTCGCAGCCTGGTCGACGACCTGGCCGACGCTGTACGCCTCGGCCGAGTCGGCGCTGATGTCGGCGGCCGTGCCGCCGTACTTGGAGATGTATTCGGCCACGAAAGTGGGGTTGCCGTAGGCCCCCGAGCCAGGGGTCCACCCGGCCGGCACCATGATCCCTTCCGTATTGGCCCCCAGCTTGTCGGAGTAGCTGGAACCCTGGTCAGGGCCCGCCGTCTCGATGATCGTCTTCGGGTTGTAGTGCTGTGTGATGAACGTCTTGACAAACGCGATCGCGTCAGGCACCTGGGTGCCGAGAATGACGGCGTCGGCGTTCGAGCTTGCGACCTTCAGCGCGAGAGGGGTGAAGTCCGTGGTCTCAGCGGGATACACCTTGTAGGAGACCGTTTTGATTCCCGCCGCCTCCAGGAGAGTCCTGGCTTTGTCGATCTGCGGCTGCGTGAAGGGGTCGTCCTCGGTCGCGTACGCCGCGGTCGCCGGCCGCTGGTCGGCGGGCAAGGACTTCAGCCAGTTGGTGTAGCTGACCAGGTTGTCTTCGATGGCCGCAGGCTGGACGAAGAAGAGCGAGTGGAAGCCCAGGGCAAAAACCGAGGGGGCGCCGCCGGCAGGCTCCGGAAACGCGTAGCCGAGACGATCGACGACGGCTGCCGAGGGCTTCGTCAACAGGCTCGAGTAGGGACCGAACACCAGCGCGACCTTGTCCGAGGAGATCAGGTTCTGGTAGTTCGTCACGACCTGCGTCGTGCTGCTGGCGTCGTCGGCGTACTTCATCGTTACCTGGTGACCATTGAGGCCGCCCTTCTTGTTGACGTCCTCGGCCCACAGGTCATAGCCCTTCTTCAGGGCAGGCCCATCGCTCGAGAAATCACCGCTGAGCGACACGGACACGCCGATCGTTATCGGGGTTCCCGGTGACGGGGTTGCGGTGGCCGTTCCAGCACCACATGCGGTGAGGGCCAGGCCGGCGCCCGCCACGGTTGCGATCAAGGCCCTTCGCATGGCTTCGCTCCTCCCATCCGCATGCGCTGAAAGAGCGCGGCGGGTTGCGGTGAACAAACGATTGCCCTATGTTAGGCACGGGCGAAACGAAATGTCAATGCAACCCGGCGAGCCATGCAGGTAACCCTAAAAGAGCTCGCGGCCCGCGCCAACGTGCACCCCTCGACGGTGTCACGCGTCGCCAACAACGACCCGGGGTTGCGCATTGCGGCGACCACGCGAACGCGCATCGAGACCCTGCTTCGAGAGACCGAATATCGACCCAACGGCGTGGCCCGCGGCCTGAAGCTGCGTCAGACGTTGGTGCTCGCGGTCGTCATCCCCGACATCACCAACCCCTTCTTCGCGGCCCTGTTCCGCGGCATCGAAGACGGCGCGACACCGCGCGGCTACCAGGTGCTCCTCTGCAACACCGATGGCATCCCAGAGCGCCAGCGGGCTCACCTGCACAGCCTTGCCGCACGCCGAGTTGACGGTGTGATCCTCGCCAGCACATTCTTGAAGGACCCTGCCGTTCGGTGGCTCCGCCACCAGCGGACGCCCTATGTCCTCGTCAATCGGTTCAGCGAAGACGACGCCGACCCGTTCGTGGGCTCCGACGACGTAAGGGGCGCGACCCTCGCCACGCAGCATCTGATCGACCTCGGCCACCTTCGAATCGGCCACCTGGCCGGCCAGGCGACGGTCAGCACAGGCGTGCTCCGCCGCAAGGGCTATCACGCGGCGCTCGTGGAAGCGGGAATCCAGGCCGACCCTGAACTGGTCGTCGAGTCAGGCTTCATCGAGGAGGGCGGCGCCCAAGCGATGGACCGCCTCCTGTCCCTCAACCATCCGCCGAGCGCGATCTTCGCAGTGACAGACATGACGGCGATCGGCGCTTATGGCGCTGCGCGAAAGCGGGGCCTGCGCATCCCGGAGGATCTCGCCATCGTCGGTTACAACGACATCCCGCTGGCCGGGCGCCTCATACCCGGCCTGACGACTGTGCACGTGCCGATACACGAGTTCGGGAGCGTCGCGGCGCGCATGCTCCTCGAGCAGATCGAAACGGGGATGCTGACCCCGCGGCGCGTCGTGTTTGCGCCGCAGCTGGTGGTGAGAGGGTCGAGCGTGGCCGGCGCCGACGAGGTGCCGACGGGGCGGCCGGCCCAGCGAAGCCCGGCTGAGTAGGCGGCGGCCGTGCGCTGGTATGGTAGACAAACGTTTGCGCGTCACGATGACGCGCTGGTTCACGGGGGGAGGCGGTGTCCAAAACCATGAAGCCCTCGAAGCATTCGCTCGGTTGGATCGGCACCGGCCGGATGGGTTACGCGCTGGTGACGAGGCTCCTCGAACGCGGCTGTGACGTGGCGGTTTACAACCGGACGAAGGCCAAGGCCGAGCCGCTGGTGAAGCTCGGCGCCCGGCTTGTCGATCGCCCCGCCGACCTCGCCGACCGCGACATCGTCTTCACGTCGGTGGCGGGCTCGCAGGACTTCGCGGACGTGACGACAGGGCGCAACGGCCTGCTCTCGAACGGAGGCTCTTTTCCAGCGGTGATCGTCGACTCCTCCACAGTGTCGATGGAGGTGTCGCAGAAAGTTCGTGCCAAGGCCGAGGAGGTTGGCAGCGCGCTGCTTGCCACGCCGGTCAGCGGCAATCCGAAAGTGGCACGGGCCGGACGCCTCAGCATTGCCGTCTCCGGCCCACGCGAAGCGTTCGAGCTGTCCCTCCCCTATCTCGAGATGCTCGGAGGATCCGTCAGCTATGTCGGCGACGGCGATCTCGCACGCCTGGTCAAGATCTGTCACAACCTGGTGCTCGGCGTGGTCACCCAGATCATGGCCGAGACGACGGTGCTTGCAGAACGCGGGGGTGTTTCCCGCGCCGACTATCTCGAGTTTCTCAATGGCAGCGTCATGGGCTCGACGTTCACGCGATATAAGACCCCGGCATTCGTCAACCTCGATTTCACGCCAACATTCACGGGCAAGCTGCTGCGCAAGGATTTCGAGCTGGGGCTGGAGGCCGCGCGCCAGCTCGATGTACCGATGCCGGTGTCAGCGCTCGTGCACCAGATCGTCACCAACATGATCGGATTCGAGCTTGGCGATTCGGATTTCGCCGCGCTGCTCCAGATGGAAGCCTGGGGAGCCAATCTCAGGCTCGTGCCCGAGAACCGAAAAGTCTCCGACGGGCTCGAAGAGAAGAGCGGCAAGCATGCCCAAGGCTGAGTTCCCGGTCGCATCGCTGCCCGCGCCAGGCAGGATGAACGTCGACTGGGAGGAGCGCGTCGATTTTCGCCGCCTTCACGAGTACCGGCTGAAACGAACTCGCGACGCCATTGCGAACGCCGGGCTTGGGGCGGTGCTCGTGTTCGACATGAACAACATCCGCTACATCACCAGCACGCATATCGGCGAGTGGGCACGCGACAAGGTCGCGCGCTTCGCGCTGCTAACACCAAAGGGAGAGCCCATCCTGTGGGACTTCGGTTCGGCCGCGAAGGTGCACCGGCTGCATGCGCCCTGGCTGCGCCCGGAGAACTCGCGTGCAGGGATGACCGGCCTGCGCGGCTCCGTCGCCCCAGGGGCCGGTTTGTCCGATGACCTGGCGCGGACGGTGAAGGAGATCATGCAGGAGCAGGGTGTCGCGGGCGAGCCGTTGGGCGTCGACATCGCGGAGCTCCCGATGATCTTTGCGTTGCAGAAATGCGGCCTCAAAGTGGTTGACGGCCAGCAGGCAATGTTGGATGCGCGCCAGATCAAGTCGAAGGACGAGATCACCTTGCTGAGCATGGCGGCGGCGATGGTCGACGGCGTTTATCAGACGATCTTCGAGGCGCTGAAACCCGGGATCCGTGAGAACGAGCTCGTCGCAATAGCCAACAAGCAGCTGTACGACATGGGCTCGGATGACGTCGAGGCGATCAATGCGGTGTCCGGCGAGCGAGGCTATCCGCACCCTCACGTCTTTTCGGATCGCCTGATCCGTCCCGGGGACCAGGCATTCTTCGACATCATCCAGTCGTTCAACGGGTACCGAACCTGCTACTACAGGACGTTCAACGTGGGACGCGCGACGCAGAGCCAGCAAGACGCCTACAAGCAGGCGCGCGAGTGGATCGATGCCTCGATCGAGCTGGTGAAGCCCGGGGTGAGCACCGACCAGATCGCCAAGATGTGGCCGAAGGCTCAGGACTTCGGTTTCGACAGTGAGATGGAAGCGTTCGCCCTGCAGTTCGGACACGGGCTGGGGGTCGCGCTGCACGAGCGCCCGATCATCAGCCGGCTGACCTCGCTGAAGGAGCCGGTCGAGATCAAAGAAGGGATGGTTTTCGCGCTTGAGACCTACTGTCCGGCGGACGACGGCCACTCTGCTGCGCGGATCGAAGAGGAGCTGGTGGTGACGGCGACAGGGCACGAGGTGATCACGCTCTTCCCCGCGGAAGAGCTGATGATCGCGAACCCGTATTGAGTAGTCGTGCAAGCAACGCCCCTCGCCCCAACCCTCTCCCCCAAGCCGGAGAGGGAGACGTGCGGCTCCGGCTTTATCAGCTCATGGTCGAGCTTCGGGATTTCGAGCAGCGCGCCTACGAGGTCTTCTTGGAGAACCTGATCAAAGGCACGAGCCACCTCGCGCTCGGGCAGGAGGCGATCGCCGCCGGTTTCGCCGTGGCCATGCGCAAGGACGACTACACCTTCTGCACCTACCGCGGCCACGGGCACACGCTGGCGCGTGGCGCGTCCATGGCGGCGGCGATGGGCGAGCTGCTCGGCCGATCCAACGGCATGCTCCACGGCAAGGGTGGCTCGATGCACCTGACCGATGTCACGCACGGTGCCATGGGCTCGTACGCGATCGTCGGCGCTCATCTGCCGATCGCCGCGGGCGCGGCCTGGTCGGCGCAGGTGCGCCGATCCGGGCAGGTCGCCGTCTGCTTCTTCGGTGACGGCACCACCAACATCGGCGCCTTCCACGAGGCCCTCAACCTGGCGGTGATCTGGAAGCTGCCTGTGGTCTTCGTGTGCGAGAACAACAGGTACATGGAGTACACGCCTATCGAATCGGTGACCGCGGTCGAGCACCCTGCCGCCGACCGCGCGGCGGCCTACGGCCTCGAGGCCATCCTGGTCGATGGGAACGATGCAGATGTGATGTACGAGACCGCATCGCGCACTATCGGCAGGGCGCGCGCCGGCGACGGGCCTTCGCTGGTTGAAGCCCTCACCTACCGACACGGCGGGCACTCGCGCGGCGATCCCGCCTCCTATCGGCCCAAGGAAGAGGTGCGCGAGTGGATGGGCCGCGACCCCATCAAGCAGTACCGAGAGCGCCTGGTCTCCGCCGGCCTCGACGAGGCGACCCTGAAGAAAATCGATGAGGACGCCCTGCGAAAGGTGGATCTCGCGACCGACGAGGCGCGGAACGCGCCGCACGCCAGGATCGAGGAGATTGAGAGCCAGGTCTGGAGCGACGGAGGCTCGGCATGGCGGAACTGACATTTCGCGAGGCCGTGGCCGCGGGCATCGCACAGGAGATGGAACGCGACCCGACCGTCTACTTCATCGGCGAGGACGTGGCCGCGGCAGGTGGAGTGTTCAAGGCCACCGTCGGCCTGCTCGAGAGATTCGGCGCGGAACGGGTCCGCGATACGCCCATCTCAGAGCAGGCGATAGTCGGGGCGGCCATGGGCGCCGCGATGACCGGGTTGAGGCCGATCGTCGAGATCATGTTCTCGGACTTTCTCGCGACGTGCTGGGACATGATCGCCAACCAGGTCGCGAAGACCCGTTACATGACGGATGGCCAGGTATCGCTGCCGCTGGTCATCCGGACTGCCAATGGAGGAGGATCACGCTTTGGTGCCCAGCACTCTCAGAGCCTGGAGAACTGGGCGATGGCCGTGCCCGGGTTGAAGGTCGTAGCACCCTCGACGCCCGCTGACGCGAAAGGCCTGCTGGCGGCGGCGATCCGCGACCCAGACCCGGTCCTCTTCTTCGAGCAGAAGTCTCTCTACGGCGTCAAGGGCGAAGTGCCCGACGGCGAGCACGTCGAGAAGCTCGGGACCGCCCGGGTCTTGCGCGACGGGAAGGACTGCACGATCGTGGCCCTGGCCGCGATGGTGCCCAGGGCGCTGGCAGCGGCCGCCGAGCTCGAGAGCTTGGGCATCGATGCGACAGTGGTCGACGTCCGGAGCCTGGTTCCGCTCGACACGAAGACCATCCTCGGATCCGTGCGTAAGACCGGGCGCCTCTTCACCGTCGAGGAGAACCCGCGTCTGTGCGGGTGGGGCGCCGAGATTGTGTCGATCGCCGCGGAGGAGTGCTTCGACGACCTGGACGGACCGATCGTCCGCATCACCACGCCCCACGTGCCCCTCCCCGCTGCACAGCCGATGGAGGACGAGGCGATGCCAACTGTTGCGCGCATCGTCCAAACGGTGAGAGGGTCGATGCGTTAGGCAAGACGCAGCTATTCTCGGGGCACCGATGATCCTTTCGATTGGCGACCTCGTCCTCGACATCACCATCGTCCCCTCTGGGCGGTTGCGGCCCAATGACGACAACCCTGCGGTCATCCGCGTCGGCGGAGGGGGCCAGGCGGCCAACTTCTGCGCGTGGGTGGCAGCTCTCGGGTCGCCCGTCCGGCTGGTCACCCGCGTGGGCGACGATGATCGCGGGCGGCGGCTGGTGCGAGAGGTGGAGGAGCTCGGGGTGGAGGTCTTTGCCGTCTCCGGCCCCGACCCCACCGGCATGATCGCGGTCCTGGTCGGCCCGAACGGCGAGCGCACGATGGCAACCCAGCGTGGCGCCAGCGCCGGCTTGAGGCCCAACGACCTGCGGAAACCGTGGTTCCGCGGCGTCAACCTGATCCACGTGCCGGGCTATTCCCTTTTCACGGAGCCGTTGGCGGCATCGGCAAGGCTGGCGATTGAGCTCGTGCGCCACGATGGCGGGCTGGTGTCGATCGACCTGTCGTCGGTGGCGGGGTTGAAGGAGTACGGCCCCGCACGATTTGCCGCCGAGCTCGCCGAGCTGAAGCCTGACGTGCTCTTCGCAACGGCGGCCGAATCTGAAACGCTTGGCGTGCCGATGCAGGACCTTGCCAAAGTTCCGGTGCTGAAGCTGGGAGCGTCGGGGTGCCGGGTTGGGGGCCGGCACATTCCTGCACCGCGGGTTGAGGAGGTCGACGCGACAGGCGCAGGCGACGCTCTGGCGGCGGCATTCTGTGTCACCTACCTCGACGGCGCCACCCCGGTCGAGGCCGCAGAGAAAGCCGTCGTCGTGGCTTCAGGGGCGGTGACCAGAGCTGGAGCCCGGCCAAGTTGAGGAACCAGTCGAGCGAGCTGCTTCGAGTCTCGGCCGAGGTGGCCGATGCGCTGAAGAGCGGCCGCCCGGTGGTCGCGCTGGAGACGTCGATTGTGGGTCAGGGCCTTCCGGCGCCCCACAACCTGCGCGCTGCGAGAGGCTGCGAGTCCGTCATCAGGGAGGAGAGGGCAGTGCCCGCGTCGATCGGGGTGCTGGACGGCCGGTTAGCGGTCGGGCTCACCGATGACGAGCTCGAGCGCATCGCCGCCGGCGCGATCAAAGTGAGCTCCCGCGACCTTGGCCCCGCGTTGGTCAGCGGTGCAGTCGGCGCGACCACGGTCGCGGCGACGATGCGCGCTGCCGGGATGGCGGGCATTCGCTGCTTCGCCACCGGAGGGATTGGCGGAGTGCACCGCGGCCACCCCGAGGATCAGTCAGCCGACCTCGCCGAGCTCGGGCGGACCGCTGTCGCAGTCTTCTGCGCGGGGGCCAAGATCATCCTGGATCTGCCGCTCACGCTCGAGAGGCTGGAGAGCCTTTCGGTGCCGGTGCTCGGTTACGGGTGCGATGAGCTGCCCGCCTTTTACACCCGGCACAGCGGCCACCCCGTCCCGGCTCGAGTCGACGGGCCGGAACAGACGGCCGCGGTGTTGAGAGCGGCGTGGGCGAGCGGTTCGCATGGCGTGCTCGTGACAATTCCACCGCCGGGCGAGCTCGACGGTGCGGAGGATATCGTGTTGCGGGCCACGCGCGAACTGGCGGATGTCCACGGACCCGCAGCGACGCCGCGGCTGCTCGCGCGCGTGGCCGAGCTGTCCGGCGGGCGCTCACTCGACCTCAACGTCGACCTCGTCATCAACAACGCGCGAATCGCGGCTCGCGTTGCGCGCGCTCTCGCAGGCTGACCGTTGGCGCTTAGTCCTGTAGACGTTCTGATCTTCGCGCCTCACCCAGACGACGAGTCCGTCGGAGCCGGCGGGATCATCCAGCACGCCGTCGCCGCGGGCAAGACGGTACGGGTTGTGTTCATCACCAGTGGCGACGGATACCCGCAAGCGGCGGCGGCGCTGCTCAAGAGGCCTGTCGCGGAGCTGCGCGCAGCGGACTTCATCAGCCTTGCCTCCAGGCGACAACTCGAGGCGGTGGCGGCCGGGGCCGTCCTGGGACTGGCCGCTTCGGATCTCATTTTCCTTGGTTATCCCGACAGCGCGGTGACCGCCGTCTACATGAACGAATCAGTATCCGCAATCGAGTCGCCCTTCACGGAAATGCGATCCACTTATGGCCCGACACTTGCCGACTACCACACGACCACGCATGGGAGACCAGGCGCCTATACGCGAAACTCCCTGCTTGCCGATGCGACCGAGATCCTGCGCGGTTCGGAGCCCTCGCAGATATATGTGACCGACCAGGCGGACACCCATCAGGACCACGCAGCGACCTTCGATGTCGTCACCACGGCGGCGGCAGGTATTGGCTACTCGGGTGAGCTGCTCACGATGGTGGTCCACAGCGGTCCCGGCGAGCGGTGGCCATGGCCAAACGGATCCACAACGCGCTCAGGTTTTGAGCAGCACGAGATCGACGGGACCATGTATCCGATCGATGTAGGCTGGCCGCCGCCGGTCCGCGTGCCTTTGACGGCTGCCGAATGCGAAGTGAAGCTCAAGGCGATTGCGGCGCACGCATCCCAGTGCGCTGTGGACGGGAATTACCTCGAGTCTTTCGTCAAAGCCGAGGAGCTGTTTTGGCGACCGCGTCAGGCGTTGTAAGGCGAGGGCGCTCCTGGCGGCAAGTAGGGCGTGGGATCGATCGGCTGCTGCTTGATGCGCAGCTCGAAGTGAAGGTGCGGCCCCGTCGAGTTGCCGGTAGATCCCTCAAGGCCGATCGTCTGGCCCTGCACCACGAGCTGGCCGACCTTCACCAGTGATGCGGAGAGGTGGCCGTACAGAGTGTCGAGCCCGCCTGCGTGGGCGATGACCACGTATCTGCCATATCCCTGGCTGGAGACGCCGACGAGCGCGACCAACCCATCGTCGGCGGCGTAGACCGGCGAGCCGAACGGCTCGACCAGGTCGATGCCGGTGTGGAAATGGGGGTAACCCCCATATGGCGGCTCTAGCACCAGCTTGCTCGGTCCAAATCCCTGCGAGATCTGGGCATGTGGCTCAGGCCAGATGAAGCGGTATTTCGTCGAGTGCCCGGGGCTGGCCTGGATCTGGCCGACATTGTTCGACTGGGTCCACAGCTGGACCTGGGTCCAGACCGACTGCATCGCCGCGGCGATGATGGCGTCCTGCTGCTGCTGCAGCATGTCGGCCATCGATTGGGCCAGCGCCGCCGACTGGGACCTAAGGACGGCGATCTCCCAGCGCGTCTCGTCGATCTTCGCCTGGAGCTCGCGCATCGACTTCACCTGCTGGGCATGCAACTTGACCAGCTGCGCCAGCTCGGACGAGAGCTTCGTTCGCAAGGCGACCTGGGTGTCGCGATCGGTCTGCTGCTGAACGCGCTCGGCCTCCTGGTCGGTAAGGTCCGACGCCAGCTGTTGGTTCAGCTCGGCCGCCCGAGAACCGGCAACGTTGAGGTCGGAGATGCGCGTCAGCAGGTCGCTCAAGCTCTGGGCCTGGCCGAGGATCACCAGCACCGACGTCGGCGCCGTGTAAATCGCCCTCGCAAGCTCGCTGACCTGGGCGCGCTCGGCGTCGATCCGGAGTCCAAGCATTGCCTCGCGCACCTGGGAGGCCGCAATCTGCACGTCGAGGTCGTTGATCTGCTGCTGCGCGTCCGCGATCTGGCCCTGGACGTCGTGCTGCTGCGCGGTGTTGTCGATCAGCGACTGCTTCAGCTGCTGCTGCGCGATCATGGCGTCGGCCAGGTTGCTCCCCAGCTGAGCCCGGATCTGGTCGATCACGGCCTTCTGGTGGGCAGGATCACTGCTCGGCGCGGCGGCGGCCGCGGTTGAGCCGGCCCCCACCAGAAGGATCGCCAGGGAGACGGCGACGAGCAGCCTCTTCACGACTCCAGGTGCCTGCGCACGCTGATCAGCGAGGATCCCGATCCGAGGCCGACACCGGTGGCCAGCACAATCACAGCTGCGACTGCGGCGACGCCGACCGTGACCCCGGGCGCGAAGCGGACGAACGTGCCGGCTCCCTCCGAGATCCCCGCCATGGTGAGCGCAAATGTCGCCAGGCCCGCGGCCGCGCCCGCAAGGGCGCCGGTGATCGCCCCCTCGACGACGAACGGTCCGCGCACCATCCATCGCGGCGCTCCCACGAGCTGCATGATGGTGACCTCGTCGCGGCGCGAGTGGATGGCGGCCCTGACGCTGTTGATCGTCACCGTCACCGCCACGAACCCGAGCACGGCCAGGAATGCGAGACCGGCGACGGCAACGCCAAAGATCACGGCCTGGATCCGCTGGTAGGCGCCCTTGTCATATGACGTTGGGTAGACAGGATCGACAGCCGTGTCGGTCCTGACGTAGGCAGCGATTGCCGCCACGTCGTCGATGTTCTTGACCTGCACGTCGAGGCTGGCTGGGAATGGATTGCTCTGGCTGGCGTCGGCAAGCTGCGGCAGGCCCGGCATCCTTTGTGCACGCTCGAGCGCCTGTCCCGTCGTCACGTAGTCCACAGCTGCGATGCGCGGGTCGGCGGCCAGCCGATCCCAAAGCGAGTTGACATCCGCGCTTGGTGCCCCGTCTCGAATGTAGACGTGAAGCAGAGAAGCCTGGCCGGACTCGACCCGTTCGAGGTTGTTGATCGCGAAACCAGTCAGGCCAGCAATCCCGGCCATCAGGAGCAGCAGCGTCATCGAGCCAAGGGCCGGCGCAATGCTCCCGATGTTGCGGAACCAATTGCGCGCAGCACCGAAGAACAGGTAGCGGAACGTGTTTCCGGCCACCGTCCGTGCCATGGCGCCCTTCGGAAGCTTGTCGTTCATGACGACGCCGAGGCCAGCCAGGCCATCCTGCCGATCCCGCCCGCCGGCTGGTCGCGCACGAGGCGGCCCTCGACCAGCGTGAGAATCCGGCGCTGAAGACGTCTGACGATCTCGACGTTGTGGGTTGCGACGAGCACCGTTGTGCCGAAGTTCGCAACATTCTCGAGCAGAGCCATGATCTGCCAGGCCGTTTCCATGTCGAGGTTGCCGGTCGGCTCGTCGGCGATAAGCACCCTCGGTTGGGTGATCATCGCCCGGGCCACGGCGACGCGCTGCTGCTGCCCGCCTGACAGCTGGTGGGGGAAGCTGGAGCCGCGGTCGCCAAGACCCACGGCTTCGAGCGCATCCAGAGCGCGATCCATCGCCTCGCCGTCGGATATACGCAGGTCGCCGACCTGGAGGCCGAAAGCGACGTTCTCTTTCGCGGTCAGCCGGGGCAGGAGCTTGTAATCCTGGAAGACAACCCCGACACGGCGGCGAAGATCGGCGACGTGAGAGGCCTTCAGCGAGTGGGCGGCGATGCCGTCCACCCAGACCTCGCCTTTGGTGGGGCGCAGCTCGCGGTTGATCAGCTTCAGGAAGGTGGTCTTGCCCGCGCCGCTGGGGCCAACCAGAAAGGTCAGCTCGCCGGGCTCGAGCGATAGGCTGACGTCATCGAGGGCCAGACGGTTGCCATAAGCCCGGGTAACACCGCTGAACTCAACAATTGGGCGCAATACGGCAGGGAACACACCAGGCTTAACGACGAACCTGCCGATTTCCTGTTACGGGGCTAAATCCGGCTTCCGCGCCTGGCATGCCCGGCGCTGGGAGGCGAGCCCACCCCGTGGAACCCCCTCCCGGAGGTTGCCCGGATATTGGCCGGTGTTGGCGGGCTCTGAGCCGGCTCTGAGCCTACTCTGCGGCTACAGTCAGGCCGCGCGCGAAGCTCTCGCCGCCTGCAGGGACTTCCGCATTCGACTGCTGCAGCATCACCCGGAGGCGGGACTTCGCCACGGCCAGCCGCGAAGCGACGGTTCGCTCGGGGATGCCCAGTGCCTGGGCGATCGCGCGGTTCGTGTAGCCGTGATAGTGGCGAAGGACGATCGCCGCGGCCTGCTTCGGCGGCAGCTGGGCCAGGGCATCCGCGAGGTCGCGGTGCTCGACCGACGCTTGCGGGTCCGGGCCGAGGCCTGGGCGCCCAATTCGACGGATCACCTCGCCCACTTCGCGCAGCCGCATCTTCCTCTGGTGGGAGACGGCCGCGTTGATCGCGATGCGGTGGACCCATGCCTCCGCCGGCGCGATGGGCTGCCAGGTGTCCCACTTCTTGTAGGCCCGCTCGAATGCATCCTGCGCGCAATCCTCGGCGGCTGATCTGTCGCCCAACATGGCAGTCAGCGTGCCCAAGATCTTTCCGTAGGATGCCTGGTAAAGCCGCTCGAAGTCCGCTTCGTTGCCCGGCTGATAGGTCGCGTGCTCGCGCTCGTTGCTCGAAGCCGTCAACTCTGAGATCGCCTCTGCCATTCGATTACCCCTTTGCTTGAAGTTTGTCTGCGGTTTGTCTGCGGTTGATGTCATTACTTTCGTGGTCCGATCCCCTGCCGGTCGCCGTACCGCAGGACGGACTTTTGCTCGCACAGTTGAGGTAGAGGCGGGGCTGGGTACTGCGCTTGGGGGAGGCGTTACTACTACATATGAATGAATTAGATCTGCAGCTGGAGTCCGAGCTTCGACTGTTTCTCGACCCGATCACGGCAGCCCCCGCACCCCCAAGGCGCGGGCGGCGGTCACCGGTGGCTCCGAAGGTGGAGCTCAGGCTGGTGACGCCCAACAAGCTTGCCGTAGTGCCGGTCAAGGTTTTTTAGAGCAGAACCGGGTCGGCGACGGTGATGCACGGACGCTGCTGCGCCGGCATGACACCGATCGCGGCGCCGGCAGGAACCGAGAGCGCAACGTGCGCTCGTCCTTCGAGTTGATCAAAACGATCCTCTGAGGGGGCGGGGTTCCAATTCTGTAGGTACTCGCCATTCGCCCCGGCGTTCAACTTTATGAGGGGCGTCTCGGTAGTGGTTCGATGGAGGTAGTCCGATGGCACTGAAGGTCCGCGACGTGATGACCGTCCGGCCCGTCGCGATCGAAGAGGAAGCGTCGGTGGTGGAGGCGGCGAGGGCCATGCGGGACGGCAACTTCGGATCGATCATCGTCCTCAAAGCGCATGGTGGGGCGGTTTGCGGAATTGTCACCGACAGGGATATCGCGATCCGAGTGGTCGCCGAAGGCGTCGACCCGAGCGCGGTCAGGCTGGCCGACATATGCGAAGGCGAAATCGTGACTGTCGGACCGGACGAGCCGGTCGACGAGGTCGCCAGGCTCATGCGCGACAAGGCCATCAGGCGAGTGCCCGTGGTCGACGGCGAGCGGCTCGTCGGGGTGGTCTCGCTGGGTGACCTCGCGAAGAAGATCGACGAGGGCCGCGTCCTTGCGGATATCAGCGCCGCGCCACCGACCGCCCCCGGCGCCCGACTGTCATTGGACAAGTGATGGCGCCCGCGAGGTGGTCTCAGCGCGTAACCCGGGAGAGCAACGCTCCTACCTAAGCAGCGGCGCGACCGGCTGGAAGCTGCCAAGGACGAGCTCTGGGCGTTGTTCAACCGGCCGCGGCGGCACGCTGGGTAGCCCTCGCCGAGCTGATCAGAGCGACTGCCGTCCAGGCCACCCACCACGCCTCGAGGATCACCCGGGCCCAGACCGGGCCGATGGGTGACGGCACCATGACGATGCCGCTGTCGAGGGCCTCGAGCAGCGCCACGACGCCCAGGAGAAGCGTCAGGACCGCCAGTCGCTGATTGGGGACCAGCCGCACCGCGGCGAGCCACGCGATCCCAAGCACGGCGATGCCCGGAGCGGAGAGGTTAGAGAACTGGGCATCCGAGGCAACCAGCAGGAGACCCGAACCCAGCCCGGCGGCCGCGGCTGCCACCAGGGCCAGCGGCCCCGGCCTGCCGCTCCTGCGCGCGAGCCAGATGAATAGAAGGAGCAGCGCCACCAGCTGCGCGCCCGGGGCAACGCTCTCGATGTTGAAGTTGGCGCCCAGGCTGCCGGGGCGAGCCGGCGTGGTGAACCAGTCGCATCCGGCCGGCAGCGTCCTCGTCCGAAGGTTGTAGTTGGAGCAGTCGACAAACAGGATCAGCAGGTTGGGGTCGCTGAGTATGCGTTGGGGCCCGCCGGCCGAGCAGCGCGGAATCGTTATTGGCTGGACGATATCCCCGGTCGTGTCCCAACAGTTGCCGGTGCCTTCTCCATCCCAGAAGTAATCCAGCCCATTGGGAAGGCGCTGTCCTGTCGCGCTGGTGCCCATCTGGTTGGCGAGATAACGGTTGTTGTGCGATGTCTCACCCTGCGCTGACCAGCGGTTGTCGTTTCGTGCGACTCCCGGAACCCAGGTTTGAACGATGCCGATCTTCCAGTTGTCGTAAATCCAGTTGTTTTGGAAGACGTTGTAATTCCCGCCGATAACCAGGATTCCGGCGCCGACAGGCACCTGCACCGCCGGACAGACCACTCCCTTCTCGACACCCTGCTGCAGGAATGGGCGCGCACAAGTCCCGTCGCTGACATAGCCGTAATAGTTGGAGTTGTTGCTGTGGATCAGGTTGTGCTCGAACAGCGCGTGGTTCTGCGGGAGGCCCGGATGATTTGGAAAGAGGCTGTCCATCGAGGCGCCGGCAGTGTTGTGATCGAGCTCGTTGTTGTGAACCCAGACCGAGTCCCCGCCCGTCCCGGAATATCCCAGCAGGTTGTTATGGCTGTGGCAGCCGGTGACCTCGATCGCATACCGGATGACGTTGAACCCTCGATCGCGGTTGATGTCGGACGTGCCCCCGGGATAGATGCCCGAGTCGCCATTGCCATATGCCTCACAGTTCGTGAACAGGCCGTGATCGGAGGCGAAAGAAAGGAATCCGTACTCCGCGTTCCAGCGTCCGATCACGTCGTCGATGACAAATCCATCGGTTTCGATGACGTATACGGAGTTGAAGGTGGAACGCTGAGCCACGAAATTGCGAAGGTAGATGCCATTGGTCCGATCGCCGCGGATTACGTTGAGCTTTTGGAACTGAGCGTCGAAGATCACGTCCGACGGCGCAGCGCCGGTGCCTTCGACCTGGAGGTCCTTGAGCCCGAAGATGCCGACGAGATTCTGTTGGTGAGGGCAGGCCTTCTGCTGCTCGTAGCTCAGGATCAGGTAGCCGGCCGAAGCGCGCGGTGCGGCCAGATGATTGCAGGCATCGGTGTCGGGGGCAAGGCTGGGCTCCTCAAGGTATAGGCCGGGCAGCACGTAGATCGTCGTCCCCGGTCCCGTCACATGGTCGACCGCGCCCTGCAGATCGCGATAGCCGTGATCGAGGCATTCGGCGTACAGCTCCAGGTTCCTGATCCGGAGGTCGGTCGGAAAGGCACTGATCCGCGCCGTAAAGTCCGCCGTGTCCGACTTGCAGACCACGAGGTGGTCCCCGCCCGTGCGGTAGACCGGCACGCTGCCCGTGCCGTCGGGGAACTTGGTCGGCCGTTCCGAGTGTGCCAATACCGAGGCGGGCAGGAGCGCCATTGATGCCGCGGCGACGAGCGCAGGGAGCAGCGAACGTCCGCCGCGGCGTGGCACGGGTGCAACTATCGCACGCGTTCGCTGCCGGTGCGCCAGGTGCCAGTTCCTTGACTCACCGGTTGCCGCGGACCTACTCTCTGGTGGTCCAAAAGAAACATTTCGAAGTCTCGGCGGAGGAAGCGAGCCGGCTCTACGAGCTGGACCGCACCCACTGGCTGCATCCACAGGGGGACCTGGACGCAGCACCTGGCACGATCCCGCAGCTGATGTTCGCGAGCGGGAGCGGCGCCACGCTCACCGACGTCGAAGGCCGCGAGTACGTCGACGGCATGGCCTCGCTCTGGAACGTGAACGTGGGCTACGGGCGGGCTGAGCTGGCCGAGGCCGCAGCGTCCCAGATGAAGACGCTGGCGTTCAGCTCCGCTTACGGAGGATTCAGCACGAAGCCCGCCATCGAGCTCGCGGCCAAGCTGGCGGAGCTGGCGCCAGGCGACCTCGAGGTGACGTACTTCGCGTCAGGAGGAGCCGAGGCCAACGACACCGCATATAAGGTCGCGCGACTCTACTGGAAGCTTCGAGGCGAGCCCGGACGCGTGAACATCATCTCGAGGCTTCGCGACTACCACGGCTTGACTTACGGCGCCACCAGCGCCACGGGCCTCGCCAACTTCTGGAAGGGGTTCGAGCCCCTCGCCCCGGGCTTCCTGCACGCACCCGCGCCGGACCCTTATCGATATTCAGGCGAGGGGGCGGCCGGGGCCGCGTATGTCAAGGCGCTGGAAGAGGTCGTGCTGAAGGCCGGCCCCGACACTGTGGCTGCGGTCGTCGCGGAGCCCGTACAGGGCGCGGGAGGCGTGATCGTGCCGCCACCGGATTATTTCCCCTTGCTGCGCCAGGTGTGCAACAAGTACGGATTACTGTTGATCGCGGACGAGGTCATCACCGGCTTCGGCAGGACGGGTCGCTGGTTCGCGATGGAGCACTGGAACGTCCAGGCGGACCTCATGGTCTTCGCCAAAGGAGTGACCAGTGGATACCTGCCGCTGTCGGGGGTGATGCTGACCCGATCGGTCCATGAGACGCTCAAAACCGTAAAAGGCCCGTTCCAACACGGGTTCACGTACAGCGGGCATCCCACTGCATGCGCCGTCGGCCTGCGAAATCTGCAGATTCTGGAGGACGAGCACCTGGTCGAAAGGGCGTCCGAGAGGGGCGCGTACCTGTTGGAGCGCCTCCAGCAGCTCAGGTCGCACGAGATGGTGGGTGACGTGCGCGGCCTGGGGCTCGTCGCAGGCATCGAGCTGGTGCGCGACCGCGCCACCAAGGAGCTTTTCGAGCCTTCCGCCGGCGCCGCTCGAAAGGTCTGGCTGGCGGCGCTCGACGAGGGCGTGATCGTCAGGCCGTTGGGCGGCGATGTCCTCGCGATGTCGCCGCCGTTGGTCATCACCAATGAGCAGATCGACAGGATGGTGACGGTTCTGGGTAACGCTATTGCGCGGGTCGAGGACGAGCTCAAAACGACCGCGTAGTAGGTCGGCGCGCTACAGCCGGGTTGGTTGTCCTGCAGGGATGAAAACCGAGAAGTGCTCGAAGCACGCCTCCTTCACAGGCTGGTTGAAACAGTCGACGTTGTCGCGGATGAACGCCTCGCCGGCGAGCAGGCTCTCAAAACCAGCGGCAATCTCCTTGACCAGCATCGATGGTTCGTCGAACCGGAGGAAGTGGCAGACGAAGACGCGGCGGTAGCCGTCCGCCATCTGCGCCAGGCGGGCAGTGGACAGCGCGAACTTCTCGAGATCCGAATCCTCCATCTGGGCGTAGATCGGACCCGTGTTGATGGTGTCGCCGCCGAAGAGCAGCCCGTTGGTCTCGTCGAACAAACAGATGCAGTCAGGCGAGTGGCCCGGCGTGTGCAGCACGTGGAGCTTGCGGCCTCCAAGGTCGAGAACGTCACCATCGTCGAGCAGGCGCGTCGGGATTGATGGGACCACCTCGTATCGATCCGGATCGAAGCCGTTGGGAAGATTTCTGATCATCCGCTCGGCAGTGAGCAGGTGGAAGTACAGGTCGTCCGCCTCCCGGTACGGACCCCATGCCTCGAGGAGCCGTTTCGTGTAGTCCATGTAGCCCTGGGCCAGCTCAGGCGGAGAGGGTTTCGATACCAGGTCGCCGCCGATCGTATGGATCGCGAAGTCATCGAAGAATCGATTGCCTCCGGTGTGGTCGAAGTGATAGTGCGAGTTGACGGCCAGGAGCTTGTGGGGGGTGATCTCCTCGGCGACCTTGCGGATGTCGGCCACGCCGAGGCCCGTGTCGAAGAGCACGGCGCTTTTTGTCCCCTCGATGAGCCATGAGTTCACGTGACCCGGCTCGGAGACCAGGTACACGCCGGCCTCCATCTTGGCGACCTCGAACCAGCCGGTCCGAAAAGGGCTGCCCCCGATCGAACGCTCGCCTGGGGGGTGCGTCATGGCCGCTGGCAGTCTAATGGGTCGCAGGTGTCTCTTTTGCGGCGTGCGAAAACATGCACGGCCCCGAATAGGCAGCGCCGGCTGGGCGTTACCTCGACTGGGAGATCTCGCTAAGAATGAAGTCCAGGCCGATCGCTTCGGCTGCCCTGGTGTTGCTGGCTGCTGCCGCGGCTTTGATCTCGGCCTGCGGCGATTCCGCCGTCACCATCACGCATACCGCCATCCCAGGCGCGGCCGCCAAAGGCGCCTCGATGGACGTGATCGAGATCGACCAGGCCGCCCACCTCCTGTACGCCGCGGACCGCACCGACCAGGGGGTCGACGTGTTCGACGTCTCGGGCCGGACGGCCAAGTACGTCAAGACGATCGGGATGCCCGGCAACCCCAATGGGCTGGCCCTCGCGCCTGATCTCGGTCGCCTGTTCGTGGGCACGGCCAACGGATCTGTAGTGATCGTCGACATCCGCACCACCTCCACGACCTATGGAGCCGTGATCGCCGATGTCAAGACCGGCGTCAACGGCGTCGACCTACTGGACTATGGGGCGGCCAGGCAGCGCATCTACGCGGCCAGCGCGGGAAATATCATCTCCATCGACCCAACGACAGGTCTGATCATGACCCGCTTCGCCCTGGGCTCAGTCCAGCTTGAGCAGCCAAGGTTTGACCCGGCGGATGGGATGGTGTACGTGACGAGCCCTGATGCGGACACCCTCTATCGAATCGATCCGAGCACAGGCACGCTCACAGACAAGTACGTACTTGGTGGCTGCAAGCCTCTCGGCCTGGCGATAAACCCCACGACCAACAAAGCCCTGATGGCTTGCCACAAGTACACGCTTGCATTCGACCTGGGCGCCGGGAAGATCATCGGAACCTTTCAGCTTGGGAACGCCGACATCGTCAGCTATGACGCGAAGGTCGACCGCTTCTTCATCGCCACGCTGCCACACGCTCAGACCCCGGGCTCAGTCGGCATCTTTGGTGGCAATCCGATCGCGTACATCTCATCGGCGGTGACCAACATCAGCGGAAACTCGGCCGCTTACGACGAGACAAACAAGGTTGTCTACACGCCGAACATCGAGCCGGCACGAGCCAGCCTCGCTGGCTTCCCTATGCCCGTGCCCTTGACGGGCTGGTTGGCATTCGCGAACGCTGCGTGGCCCTACGCGGCCATCGTCCTCGGGTTCCTCTTGCTGTTTGTCTTTCTCATGCGCTCGGCGGACCCGATTCGCCGCCCGGTTCCAGCCCCCAAGCGCGCATCGAAGAATGCCGCGCCCGCGGCCGCCGACCGGCCGCAGCAGGCCTAGACGAGGCTCACGCCTCGGCGACCCCTTCGATCAAGTCGGCCGCCCGGCGAGTGCCAGGTCGCGCCTGCAGTCGTGAGGACACTGCTCGCATCCGCCGGCTCAGTGATTCGTCGCTGAGGATGGCGTCAATCGCCGCCACGAGGTCGTGCTCCTCGAACGAGTAGGTCGGCACGTGCACGCCGTGAGCTGTCTCCTGAACCCGCTGGGCGTTGTCATGCTGGTCCCAGAAGATGGGCAGCACGATCATCGGCTTGCCGAAGTACATGCATTCCGTGGTCGTGTTGTTGCCGCCGTGCGTGATGACGAGATCGACGTGCGGCAGTATCGACGTCTGGGGTAGAAACTCCTCGCCGATCATGTTGCCTGGGAGCTCATACGCCTCGTGCTGCGGGCCTTTGCTCACCACGTAGCGGTATGGCGTCCGCGACAGGACATCGACAAGCCGCTGCATCAAAGCCACGTCAGCCGAGCCGAGAGAGCCGAGGCTGACGTAGATGAGCGGACCGGACTCGCCGCTGGGCGGTTGCCAGGACGCGTCCGTCGAGCGCACGCTCGTTTCCAGGTTGTGCCACGTCGCCGGAAGCCTTTTGCTTCGCGGGTAGTCGAGCTCCGCCGGATAGAGATACAGATTCAGCCATGGCGATTCGTCGATGAACTCGAGCGAAGGCAGCGCGGGCGCGCCATGCTCGGCGCAGAACTCCGAGAAGCCCTCCTGCATCTGACCAACCTGGCGCCTGTACTCCTCGTGAAATTCGTTCCAGCCAGACCTGTCGTCGATGCCGTAGCCGGAGAACACGGGCGGCAAGTCCGGGTCCTTGAGCTCGAGCGGGTTGCAGGAAGCGATGCGCACCCAGGGGCGGCCGCTCGCGGCGATCGCCGCAAAGCCGACCACGTTGTCCTCGATGATGACGTCGGGCATCAGCTCGTCAAAAATCTCAGCGAGTCGCGCGTCTACGTATTGGGCACCGTCGACGAGCGCCTGCCATGTGGGGGCGATGAAACCCTCGAGCTGCTCGATGGTCGAGCGGCGAAATACCGGCGCGGTATCGCGAATGAAATCCTTCCAGAACTGGCCGGGCACCTCAACCTCCTCAGGGGCAGGGCCCAGGCGCATCAAGCGCTCCTCGAATCCCTTGGCTTCGAGCGTGCCTTTGAAGGACTCTTCGATCACGAAGACGACCCTGTGGCCGCGGCGCCTCAGGACATCGCCGATGCCGACGCAGTTGTTGGTTGGGCCGAACGCGCCCTCGGGAAAGAAGACGAAGGTTTTCTCTTGTAAGTCCGCTGTCATCTCGCGGCGCCGAGACCAAGCGCCACTTCAAACGAGTCGTAGCCTGGCGCCACAAGGGGCCATGGCCGCTCCATCTCCCAAGCCTCGGCAATATCGAGAAGCAACCCGTCGCGATACCGGGGGGCCATGACCTGCAGTCCAAACGGGACGCCGTTGGCGCATATCCCTGCCGGCAAGGAGGTTGCCGGCAGGCCTGTGATGTTCGCCACCTCGGTGTTGTAGACCCCAGTCGGGAGCATGCCCGGGTCCTCCTCCAGCGTCAGGCGGCCGTCGGCCAGGAACCCCGTCGCCACGACCGTCGGCGAGAGGATGACGGCATCGGCGCCGAGCAGCTCATCGAACTGCCTCACGAAATCAAAGCGACGCCGGCGCGCCGCCATGTAGTCGTCGATCGAAAGCCCGAGGCCATATTCCATGAAGCTGCGGGCCGATGGATGCATCCTGTCCAGGCCGGCCTTGACGAATTCGCGGCCCAACCGGTGAACGTGCTCTGCAGCAGCCAGCGTCACCCACTCGTCCTCTGGCCCGCCGTCAGGCCACAGGGCCTGTGGCTCGAGCCGTTCGACGCGCATCCCAAGGACTTTGCCCGCCGCTTCCACCGCCGCCTCGAAGAGTTCGGTGACCGCATCCGGCAATGCCTCCATTCCGCTGAGACGGGGCGAGGCATATAGCTTTGAAGGCCGCTCGCCGGCAGTGGGATATGGCCTGGGCAGCGCGGTGGGATCGCCCGCTACAGGTCCACTTTCGATCGACAGGAGCAATCGCAGGTCGGCGACAGTGGTGGCGAAAGGCCCGTCGGTCGAAAAGTCGATCCAGTCAGGGATCGGGCGCCGGCCGATCACACCATTGGTGGGCTTGATCCCGACCAGGCCGCAGAACGCAGCCGGGATGCGTATCGATCCTCCACCGTCGGTGGCGGTCGCGATTGGCGCCATGCCGGCGGCCATGGCCGCGGCCGAACCGCCGCTCGAGCCGCCAGGCGACCAGGCCAGCGCCCATGGGTTGCGCGTGGTGCCGAAGAGCAGGTTGGAGGTATAGCCCTCGGAGGCGAACTCCGGCAGGTTCGTCTTGCCCACCACGATGCCTCCTGCGGCACGCAGTCGTGCCGGCACCAGGCCATCAGCCTGGGCAGGCGGCGCGTCTGCGAACAGCAGCGAACCCTGTGTGGTCCTCATGCCCACGACGTCCTCCAGGTCCTTCACGAGGACGGGCACGCCGGCCAAAGGCCTGCCGTCGCCGCCGGCCCGATCGAGGGCTCTGGCTTCGGCAATGGCTTCGTCGGCGCGTAACGCAATGACGGCGTTGATCTCCCCGTCGTGGCGCTCGATGCGCTCGAAGGCGTGCCGAACCACCTCCTCGGCGGACACACTGCGCGAAGCGATCGCCTCTCTTACCGCCACGATCACTCCGTGACTCGCCACGTCAGTACTCTAAGGAACCAGATGAAGGTCGCGATTGCCGCCGAGCCATTCGATTCACTCGATGCGCGCCGGCTGATCGCCGCGCTCGATTCTCATCTGGCGAGCCGCTATGCGCCTGAGCAGAGGTTTGGACCCCACCTGAAGGCGGAGCATGTCGCGCCCGGGGTCGGCACCTTCGTCATCGCGCGGGCGGACGGACAGGCTGTCGGATGCGGAGCTCTACGGAGGCGGGACGCGAGCACCGTTGAGGTCAAGCGCATGTACGTCGAGCCGGAGATGCGCGGCCAAGGCGTGGCACGTGAGATTCTCGACCATCTCGAAGCTGCAGCGCGGTCGATGGGAGCGGAGCGACTGGTTTTGGAAACGGGAATCTACCAGGAGGAAGCGATCGGCCTCTACCGCGGGGCCGGCTTCAAAGCCATCGACTGTTTCGACGAGTACGTCGGCGTGCCGACAAGCGTCTGCTTCGAGAAGCCTCTCTAGCGGTCACGCCGCCGGAATGACGAGCGAGCCAGGGGGCAGGGCGGATCGCCATCGGCCAAGCTCTTCGTCCACGCGGGTGAGTAGGTCCAGCGGCGAGAACGGCTTGGTCATGTATAGGTTGGCGCCCGCGGTCATGCCTACCTCCATGTCGGCTTTGAGAGCCTTGGCGGTAACCATGATCACGCGTGTTGCCGCAAGACTGGGCTCACTCCTGATCATCGCCAGCACCTCGAGGCCTGAGCGTCCAGGCATCTGAACGTCGAGCAGGACCACCGATGGTTTGTGTTCCTTGATCATGGCCCAGGCTTCGTCGCCATCGCAGGCCTCCAGCAGCTGGTACTGGTCGGACTCGATGGTGGCTCGTACCAGCAACCTCATGTTTGGCTCGTCGTCAGCGATGAGAACAGTGGCGTTGATGGCTGCGGGCGGTGCTGTCCGAAAGGTCAAGGCTTGGTCACCTTCGCAACGAGGGATTCTGTAATGAGGCTTACTGCCGCCTGGCTCGCGCCTGCCTCCTTCGGGAGCACGGCGGTCACCCCGGCCTTCTCGAGGGCCGAGATCTCAGAGGGAGCAAGGCTCTTGACGGTCAGCACCACAACGGGGACGGCGGTTGCCGGATCGGAACCCAGCCTGGTCACAAAATCCTCACCCTGCTCGCCCGGCAAAACCAGGTCGGAGATGACCGAACGCGGCTTCATGCCCTCCTGCAACAACCGCTCGGCAGTCTCGGCGTCTGGCGCGCGCACGGCAGTCATGCCGCGTGCCACGAACTGCTCCTGGAGCAGGCGTGCAAACCCGGAATTGTCTTCGACGATCAGGACGTCGGCCTCCTCAGGATTCTTGTTGACCGGCGGAAGGCTGAACTTGAATATCGAACCCTTGCCAGGCCCGTCCGAATGCGCCTCAACCTTGCCACCGTGGGCCTCCACGATCCTGCGGTTTATCGACAGGCCAAGCCCCGTGCCCTTGATGAGGCGTCGATCGCCAGAGTCGACTCTGTAAAAAGTCCCGAAAAGCTTGGGCAGAGCGTCCGCCGGAAGGCCAAGCCCGTGGTCGTGAACGCTGATCTCGACCATACCTTCCACCAGCCTGGTCGTGACGAGAACCACACCTCCATCCGGCGAGTATTTGCGCGCATTGGACAGGAAATTGGTGAGCACCTGGAGGATGGCGTCCGTATCGATCATGACCAGGGGCAGCTTTGATGTCCGCCTCACGCTGATCGGCCTTTGCAAGTCCTCGCCCGCCGCAACCACCGCCCGCTGAATCAGCGCTTGCAGGTCTGCCGGTGCGAGGTTCAGGTCCTGGTGGCCGGCTTCCAGCCGCTGGATGTGCAGAACGTCGTTGATGAGGTCGGTCAGGCGGCGGCCCTCACGCAACATGACGCCGAGATACTGCTTTCGCTGACGAGCATTCAAGTCGCGGGAGTAGAGCAGCTCCGTGAAGCCCAAGAGGCTCGCAAGCGGAGTGCGCAGCTCGTGGCTGACGAGCGACACCATCTCGTCCTTGGCATTGCTGACAGCCATCATGCTCCGAAGCTCCGAAGCTTTAAGAGCCTCCGCCATCAAGTTGTGCTCGGTGATGTCGCGCGCCACCGACGACGCGCCGATGACGATCCCATCGGAGTTGCGGATTGGCGACAAGGTCACTGACACATCGATCACCCGGCCGTCTTTGGTTAGGCCTTTCGTTTCAAAATGGTCGCTGCGAACGTTGCCCGCCAGCATGCTCGCGATGTTTTCGCGAATCTCGTCGGAGCTCCCTCCTGGCACGAGTACAGCGATGCTCCTGCCGATCATCTCCGCCGCGGTGTAGCCGTAAACCTGCTCGGCCCCTCGATTCCAGGTGGTGATGACATCCTCCAGAGTCCTGCCGATGATCGCGTCGTTGGACGAGTCCACGATGGCTGCCATCTCCGCCACTAGAGCATCGGTGCGCTTGCGCTCGCCGATGTCCTTTGATCTTGACGAAATGCCAATGGTCAGGCCAGCCTTGTCGTGGATGGGCGAGACCGCGATCGCCACATCGATCAAGTGGCCGTCCTTGTGGACGCGTTTGGTTTCAAATTCCTGAGCCCGGGCGGTCGTTGCCGCGCGGGTCTGGACTTGGTCGAGCTCCGAGAGACGATCCTGTGGCAAGAGGAACGAACCCTTTTTTCCGATTACCTCGCCGGCGGTGTAGCCGTAGAGGCGTTGGGCAGAGCGATTCCATGTGGTGATCACGCTGTTCGGGGTCATGCCGATGATTGCGTCATCGGAGGACTCCACCAGCAGCGCGGCCAGCTGCAGCGCCTGGGCGTCCGTCGCCTTCGCGGGGCGCGCTCGCTGAACGACCTTCGCGGCCTTGACAGCCAGGACGGGATGGCTCAGGAAGTCCGACCCATAGGCCTGCTGACTGTCGTCACTAACCCCATGGTCTAGGTCTACACGTCGCGGGGCTCCACGTCGCCATGGGACGCTAGGGCGCGCGGGCCCATGCATCCGGTGGGGGTGTGGACCTCTTTAAGATCGATAGTCAGTGATGGAACAGCGCCCATTGGGCCGAAGCGGCCTTACCGTCCCGGCGATCGGAATGGGCACCTGGCGGACATTCGACACCACGGAGGATCGCGCCCTGCTCGCTGAAACGGCGATCTCGGCCGGCATCACCCTGTTCGACAGCTCCCCGATGTACGGCCGTGCAGAAGGCGTGCTGTCCGCAGCGCTGCGTGGAAGCCGAGAGCAGGTCCAGGTGGCGACCAAGGTCTGGACCGAGTCACCGGAAGAGGGCCGGCGCCAAGCGGAGAACGCGCTTCGACTCTATGGCCGCGTCGACATCTACCAGGTCCATAACCTTGTCAACTGGAAAGCCCAGCTCAAGCTGCTCGAAGGCCTGCGCGACAGCGGACAGGTATCCGTGGTCGGCGCGACCCACTATCAGGCCTCCGCCTTTCCGGAGCTCATGGAGCTGATGCGCACCGGGCGCATCGGGATGATCCAGATCCCTTACAACCCCCTCGCGCAGCAAGCGGCGAAAGCGGTGTTGCCGCTGGCGAAAGAGCTTGGGCTAGGCGTCCTGGTCATGAGCCCGCTCCAGGGCGGGATCATGCATGCCAGACCCAAACCGGAGGACCTCCGCGCGCTCGGCGTGAGGACGTGGCCGCAAGCCGTCCTGAAATGGATCGCCGGCGATCCACGCGTCAGCTGCGTCCTGACCGCGACCCACCTCCAGAGCCACGCGAGAGAGAACGCAGAAGCGGGCGAAGGGCCGGGGTTCGATCCGGAGCAGCGCGCGCTGGTCGAACGAATCGCGCGCGGGCTGTAGCGCCTACGCCTCGGGTGCGTCGAGGTGCGTGAGCTCAGCGCTCGCCTGCCAGAGCCGCCTGGCTGCGGCTTCGTCGTAGGAAACAGGCGAAGACTTGGTCGCGACCCCCTTGTTGTTGAAAAATGCGCCTGTCACTCCCTCGACCTCGGGCGATGATGCTAGGAAAACCGTTGGCTTGGCTCCATCGACAGGCTTGCCTCGCATGAACGAGAAGAGGCTGAAGGGAAAAGGCACCTTCAGGCTCGTTTTGATGAAGCCGGGCTCCAGAGCGTTCGCAGTCACGCCGGTTCCTTTCAAGCGCCGCGCCAGCTCGTAGGTGAACAGGAGATTCGCAAGCTTCGACTGGTTGTACGAACGGATCTCGCTGTAGCTCTTGACCTCCTGCAGGTCGTCGAAGTCGATCTTGGCCATGGCCTGCACCCCAGACGAGACAACCACGACACGCGCCGGCGCTGAAGCGGTCAGGACAGGCAGGAGCAGGTTGGTCAACAGGAACGGACCGAGGTGATTGGTCGCGAACACGGTCTCGATCCCATCGACTGTCTCACGTCGCGCGGGCGAGCTCATCCCGGCGTTGTTAACCAGGACATCCAGCCTCTTGTGGGTCGCTGTGAACTCCCCTACGGCGTTACGGATCGATTGCTGCGACGAGAGGTCGGCCAGCAGCAGCTCAACGTGCTCGTTGCCGGTCGAGCTCATCACGTCCCTTCGTGCCACCTCGCCCCTCTCCCCATCGCGGCACACCATCACCACGGCGGCCCCCATCCCTGCGATGGCCAAGGCGATCTCCTTACCCATACCCGAGTTGGCGCCAGTGACCATCACGATCCTGCCCGTCATGCCGTCCGATGCAGTGTTGCGGCTCACGAATCTCCTCCTTCACGCACGCTGGACGGCTCGGTCGCCTCAACCCCGGGGAGCTGGCTTTTCAACACGAGGCTTTTTGGGGGTAGATCGTCTCGCCCCGCTCGAGCATAGCGACGAACTTCTCGATCCTCCTGGCGCGCGTCTCCGGCCGCTTAGCGGTGGCGATACGGTAAAGGATCGCGTAACGATTCTGGCTGTTCAAAGTCGCGAATTTCGCCCTTGCACTGGGGCTCGCGGATAGCGCCTGCGACAGTTCGGGCGGCACGTCTATGGTGGCCGGGCCTGAGTAGGCGGCTGCCCACCTGCCGTCGGCTTTGGCTCGATCCATCTCGGCGACGCCCGACTCATGCATCCTGCCCTCGCCCACCAGGCGCTCCGCGATTCCGGTGTTTCGCTTCGACCAGGGGCTGCGCTTCCGCCGCGGGCTGAAGCCCTGGCTGAACGTGGCAGCGTCCCGGCTGTGAGCCTGGCCATCGATCCATCCGAAGCACAGGGCCTCCTCGAGCGCCTGGGGGTAGGTGAGGCTGGTGGGCAACAGGGTGCCTTTCTTTGCCAGCACCAGCCATATCCCATTCGAGCTGTCGTGGTTCGCGCGTAGCCACTTGCGCCAGACTTCGGCGTCACCGAAGACGAGCTCCGGCCTGTCAACCTTCAACGGTTCACGGCGCCCGCCGCCTCGCAATTTTCAGGAGGCGGCGACGTTTTCCATGTCGTGTCCAGAACTCTTATCTCGACACAGCGAGCGGGGGACAAACGAGGCGGCCAGGCGATCGTCGAATTCGCCCTGGTCTTGCCCATCTTGCTGTTCATGCTCTTTGCGATCCTAGAAGGGTCGCTGCTCCTTTTCGTCGTCGGTTCGGCTCGTTTCGGGGCCGGTGAGGCGGCGCGCGAGGCGTCTGAGGCTGGAAACGCAGTCGACGCCGACGCTCGGATTGTCCGGCAGGTCCGGCTGTCGGCGATCGGATCGACCTCGCTGGCGACGGTGACCAGCGTCGAAATATACAGGCTCATCGAGCAGCCCGACGGGACGCTGGTCAAGGACGTGTCGAAGATCAACAGGTACCAGGTCGATGGCACTCCTATCGGCTCCATCGCGTGGCCGTCAAGCGCCCGCAACGTCACCAATGGGTCGATGGATTTCGTCGGCATAACCATCAACTTCCGGTATGACTGGAAGTCGGGTGTGTTGCTCGCCACGGGCCCCTTCAACTCGAGCCAAACCTTCGACATCCGACTCGAGCCGCAGTCCTACTGATGGGCAGCAGCCGCGGCCCCCGAGTGACCCAGTTGGGCCAGGCGATCATCGAGGTCGCCATCGCAACACCGGTGTTGCTCGGACTCTTGCTCGGGGCATTCAACGTCGCCGTGCTGATCTCCGACAGGGTCGTCGCCGGGTATGCCGTGCGCCAGGGCGCCAGGCTGGCTGCCGAGATCGGTGGCACGGACACCAACCCGCCGCCCGCCACGACCGCCACCATCGATCAGCAGATCGTGAAGAACGTGCTGGCCGTGGCGCGCGCGATGAACTACTCAACCCTCCAGGACATCTACATCTACCGCGTCGACTTTGCCTCGATGCCAGATGGGCAGCTGGGAGCGCCGCCGGTCACCGGCGCCCATTACGACCGCTACAACGCGATCACCGGCGGGCAGATCGGATCGACCGGGTTTCCCATCAGCGAGCGCTCTCAGATTCCGCCCAACGAGGCGTCCATCGGCGTCAAGCTGATCTGGAGCTACACGCCGCCCACGGGCACCGCATCGTTCACGATCACCCTCAGCGAGTGGGCGGTCATGAAGGCTTCACCGGTGCTGATCACGTGAGGTACACATTGCGCCGGCTTCGTGACCAGGCCGGTCAGGCGGTGGTGCTGATCGCGCTGATGGTCGTGGTGTTGTTTGCCGGCATCGGCCTCGCGATCGATTCAGGGCTGGGCTACTACTACAACACCGCCGCGGAGAGGGCGGCCGCCGCTGCCGCGCTGTCTGGCGTGATCTTCATGCCGTATCAGTTCGACCCCTCGACGGCCAGCCCCTCCGGCTCGCGAAACGATGCCACCGATCGCGCCATCGACGAAGCCACCAAGAACGGGTTCCGCAATGGCGATCCCGCCGGCTCGGTGGTGGTGACCCCTGCTCCGGTCCCGGGTGCCACCACCAAGCTCCAGGTGACAGTCTCGCGCACGGTGCCGGTTTTCTTTATGAGCCTGTTCGGTGCCGCCCCGTACCGGGTCAGCCGTACCGCCATCGCGGCGTATCTGCCTCCCATCACCCTCGGGCAGAACGGCACCCAGCTCGGCTCCACCGCGTCGCAAATCGGATCCGGAGGTAGCAACTACTACTTCCCGCGTGTCGAGGGCTGGGCCACCGACCGTGCCCAGGGCGATGCTTTCACCCCCGATCCGTTCGGCGGCAGCACCGGCACCTCGAACGACGTGCATCGAATCAGCGGGGCGATTCCGGCCGGAACCGGTGTCGACACAGCCGACCCCACCCTGCCGGCCCGCGGGGGTTACAACTACCTCGTCAACATCGGACCGGGCGGCGGCCAGCTCCAGGTCTACAACGCTGCCTTCGCCCCCGACCTTGACGGCTCCAGCGACGGCACGGCGAGCAAGCTGAAGCGCAACCATTGCGAAAACGGCCGCACCGGCGTCGGGCCGTTCGCGCCGCCGTTCACAGGCCAGCCGATCGGGCCATGTTCGAGCGGCGGCCCAACAGGTTCCTTCTACATGCATGAAGAGGACAGCATCAGCGCCACCTGTGCGTCGAGCCCGTGCACCTTCACGGACAAGACGGAGTTCTCGGCCATGGAGTACACGGTGTTCAGGGTCAACAGCTACTTCATCCGTGGCAGCGACACAAAGCTGGCACAGGTCATCGTCTTCCCGATCGATGCCACCCGATGGAATGCGTCGCCGAGCCCGATCTACAAGAACGTCAATACCGGGGCCACGATCACGCAGACCTACGACCCGGTGACCGGGAAACCCACGAATATGCATATCTACCACGACTGGATCGACATCTCGAACTACACCGCCGCGGGTGCGGAGGGAGCCCTGGTGCAGCGGTTGATGAGCTACCCCGGCTTTTTGCCACAAGGCTTGTATCGCCTCCGCGTGGATACCCTCGGCTATAACGGCGTTAACCCCCCGGACAACTCGGTCGCGCACAAGGGCTACGTCGTCCGGGTACAGGACAGCACCGGAACGACCGCGTGCGCCCCGGCATGCACCCTCGGGACCATGAGCGACATGTGCGTCTACACGCCAATTTCGCTGCCCGGTCCGGGCAGCTTCCGGATGGACATGTTTCAAATCGCACCTGACTATGCCGGCCAGACGATCACCTTCGACATCTATGACCCCGGAGACATCAGCGGCGCGGGCAACGTGGACATCTACCTCGACTACTTCAACAACGCCCGCGTCACGACGACGCAGCCGGTGATCGTGCGCAGCCTGGGGCCTCAGCGTTCCAACGCCGGCTCGATCGTCGCGACGGGGCAACCCACCACCGCGTACTTCGCCGCGACCACCGGCGGAACACAGTTCTACAACGGCGGCTGGGTCCGAATGGAGATCCCGGTGCCCAATAACTACGCGAGCATCGTCAACCCGGCTGACACGAGCACCTGGTGGTGGAAGGTGGAGTACGCGATCGGATCCGGCGTGACGGCGACCGACACGGTCACCTTCGCCGTCGGTCTCAAAGGAAACCCCGCACATCTACTGAGCAGCTGATCAACCGAGGGTCTACTCTCGTTCAGACGATGCCTGGCTGTCCCCACCTCGCCGATATCAAGGCGGTCACGCCCAGCGCTGACGGCTGCGAGGACTGCCTGCGGGTCGGGGATTCGTGGATCCACCTGAGGCTGTGCATGACATGTGGGCACGTGGGCTGCTGCGACAGCTCGAAGAACAAGCACGCCACCGCCCACTTCAAACGCACCGGCCATCCGGTATTGAGATCGTTCGAGCCGGGCGAGGACTGGGGTTGGTGTTACATCGACGAGATCGATCTCGACGCATCCGGGTGGCTCGTCAGCGGACCCGTCGCCCATAGCCCTTATTAGCAAATTCTGAGATTGCCTCGCGCCCCCGTGAGGCAATAGACTGGGCTCTCTAACTTCGCGGAGGGGGAAGGACTATGCACCGATGGTTTCTCGCCGTAGGCCTGGTCGCGATGGCAGCTCTGACTGCCGGTTCGGTGAGCGCAGGCGGCGCCACGACCACCACGCCGCTCAACATCGACGTCAGCCAGCGACCCACCAGCGAGTCCGAGGACACCGTCGCGGTGAACCCCACTAACCCGAAGAACGTGGTCATCGTGAGCAACATCGAAGGGGCGGCTCCGGGCCTGTTCGTGGGCGTGAGCTTCGACGGCGGCATTACGTGGGCGAGGCGGATCATCGCCAACAACGACAACCTCGGCGACGCTTGCTGTGATCCCAGCCTGGCCTTCGACGAGTACGGAAACCTGTTCCTGGTCTACCTGTACAACGTCGAAAACACGGTCCCGATCGCTCTAAGCACCGATGGCGGGCTGCACTTCAACCTCTTGACGAACATCGCAGCGCCGCCGAAGTCGACCCCCAACAAGACGAGCGGCGATAACCGCGGCCTGTTCCGCTATGTCGACCAGCCGACGATCACCGCGGCCAAGGGGGAGGTGTGGATAGTGGTCAACGCAGGCGGCCCGATGTTTGCCACTGGAGCAGCCGTCACCGGTCTGGGCCAGGTGGGCTCTTTCTTCGCCGGCGAAGAGATACCTAACACCAGCAATTGCACCTATGGCGACGTCACGATCGGGCCCGCAGGACAGATCGCACAGGCGTGCGCGCTGACCCAGAGCGGGCAGGGTGGCGGCACGATTCGTGTCAGCGTCGACCCTGACGGACTTGGGCCCGCCGGATTCGGCAAGAGCGTGTCGGCAGTCGACAGCCATGTCGGGGGGTTCGATTTCATTCCAGCCCAGCCCGATCGCTCGATCGACTCCGAGCCGGGGTTGGTGTGGGACAAGACCGGCGGCGCTCACAGAGGGCGCCTGTACCTTGTCTACACGCTCGAGGTGCAGAACGAGAGCGACAACACAGATATCCTGGTCCGCCATTCTGACGATGGCGGGATAACCTGGAGCGCTGGCGTGCGCGTCAACGACGACGCCACGAAGAACAGTCAGTTCCTCCCCAAGATCTCCCTTGACCCAACCACTGGAAACCTCGCGGTGACCTGGCACGACGCGAGGCTCGACATCGGAGCCGGTGGGCCCGGCGACACGAACGGCCTCCCGAACGACGACGCGCAGTTCTGGGGCGCGTTCAGCACCAACGGCGGCGCGTCATTCACGCGCAACGTTCAGATCAGCGCGGGCACGTCGAACTCGCACGACTCCGGGAACGGGATCGATTACGGCGACTACACCGGCCTCTCGTTCTACGGCGGCGTAGCCCACCCGGCCTGGGCGGACAACTCGAACAGCACGGGCAACAACCCCGACGGAGCTCTGCACCAGCTGGACATCTACACAGCGTCGGTACGGGTGCCACGGTGAGGTTGATCTGAGCCCTCGGTCAGGCGCCTGACCAGACTGCAGCGCAGGCCGCCGCTGCGGCGGCGGCCTGCAAGTGGCCGGCACGCGCCGAAGCGACACGGCGGGCGGGATCTAGGACGTTTCGCCCAATGGCCTTGCGGGCGTTTGCGTCCGGGCTGACCACAATCGATCGCACGTGCGGTCCCAGCGACGCGAGCTGGGTGACGATCCTGCCACTTCGCCGCAGAGCCACCGTCACCGGAGCGACCACGACCACCCTCTCGCAGCCGCCGGCGAGATCGGCGTTGGTGGTTGACCGGACGCCGCCGTCGATGTAGCGGCGCCCGTCGATCGTTATCGGCGGCCAGACCAAGGGCACTGCGCAGCTTGCGGCCACCGCATCGGCGAGCGACACACCGCTGTCGCGATCAAAATTGCGCGCTTGTCCAGTTTCGGCGTCCACCGCTGTGATGATCAGTTTGCAGTCGGGCCACGAGGGGTTCGGCAGCCGCTGTCTGATGATTTCCCGGCGCTCCGCCTCGGGCACTGTTCGAGCCTTCATGGCTGCCCGCCCGAGACGCGCTCGACCGGCACGTTCGTCACCCGGCCACAAGCCATTCACCACGAAGCCGAACAGAGCCGTCGCACCCATCTTCGCTGCGACCTCGCCTTGCGGCTCCTTCAGCGCTCCGGCGTAGAGGGCCTCGAGGGTGGTACCGCTGAGGATCTGGGCACCGACAACGGAACCGGCGGACGTGCCAACCACCAGGTCCGCCGACGTCAAATCGGTCCCGGCCTCCGCAAGCCCGGCCAGAAGACCGGTCATCCAGGCGATGCCCGTGACACCCCCGCCGCCCAGGACGAGCGCGCGTCGGCCGGTCACGGCGCGATCCTGTCAGCCCAGCCGTGCACGCGTTCGAGCTGACCCGCCAGCCGAAGCAGCGCCGCTTCGTCTCCATAGCGGCCTGTGAAGAGGAGGCCGATTGGCAAGCCGCTCACACTCCATGCCAGCGGGACCGACATGGCCGGGTTCCCTGTGAAGTTGGCGACCGAGTTCCAAGGATTGAAGGAAAGGTCGAAATTCCACCACTCGTCCGCACCGCCATAAGACTGGTTGAGGACCCCGAGCGGCAATGGAGGCTGTGCAAGGGTCGGCGTAAGCCAGGCGTCGTATTTTTCGAAGAAGGGCGCAATTGAACGTGTTGCGGTGTGTAGCAGGTCGACTGCACGCACAAGCTCGACCGCGCTGACTTTTCGGCCGCGTTCGACGAGCTCCCATGTCGTGATCTCGAGCTCTTCGCGGCGCGGAGCACGGCCGATTCTGGAGGCGACGACGTCGTGGTCGGTGGCGTTGCCGACCGACCAGATTGTCACCATCGGTTCGAGAAGGACCTCCTCGTCATAGATGGGATCGTCCTCGACCACGTGATGCCCCAGCTCTTCCATCCATTTAGCGGTTGCCTCGACCGCCTTTCGGCACTCGGGATCCACCGTCATGCCCAGAGGCGCCCGGGCGCTCCACGCTATGCGCATCGGCGACGGGTCGAGCGTCACCTGGGACAGGAACGAGTCGCCTGGAGGCGCCGGCCAGTACGGATCTCCCGCGACAGGCCCGGAGGTCGCATCAAGAAGCGCAGCGCTGTCGCGCACGGTGCGGGTCACCGCATGCTCCACCGCCAACCCCGACAGCACCTCGCCGGCGTCCGGGCCAAACGAGATGCGGCCGCGCGTCGGTTTGAGGCCGAACAGGCCGCAGCACGACGCTGGTATTCGAATCGAGCCTGCGCCATCGCTCGCGCTGGCCG
>DATCPU010000126.1:0-8025 GCA_036569925.1 Candidatus Dormiibacterota bacterium | reverse complement strand
AAAAGCCGATGGTCTTTGCAGGGCTCTTTCCAACCGACTCGGAGCAGTTCGGCGACCTCAAGGAAGCCCTCGAGAAGCTCCAGCTCAACGATGGCGCCCTGTCCTTCGAGCCTGAGAACTCAGCGGCGCTCGGGTTTGGATTTCGATGTGGGTTCCTCGGCCTTCTGCACCTGGAGATAGTCCAGGAGCGCCTTGAGCGCGAGTTCGAGCTCGAGCTGATCACCACTGCTCCGACAGTCGAGTACCGCGTGACGCTCGAGCGTGGCGGGGTGGTCGAGGTTGACAACCCCGCCCTTATGCCTGACCCCACGATGATCGAGTCGATTGCGGAGCCTTTCGTGAAGCTGTCCATCATCGTCCCCACCAACTTCGTAGGCCCGATGATGGAGCTATGCCAGGAGCGGCGGGGCATCTTCAAGCACCTGGAGCACCGGCCGGGCGATCGCGTGGTCATCGAGTACGAGATGCCTCTCGGCGAGATCATTCATGACTTCTACGACCAGCTAAAGTCGCGCTCCAAGGGCTACGCGTCGATGGACTACGAGATGCTCGGCTTCCGGGAAGGCGAGCTGGTGAAGCTTGACGTGCTCGTCGCCGGCGAGCCCGTTGACGCGCTGTCGCTGATCGTGCACCGGAGCAAAGCGCAGACCCAGGGCCGCAAGCTGGTCGAGAAGCTCAAGACGATCATTCCGCGCCAGATGTTCATCGTCCCGCTCCAGGCGGCTATCGGAGGCAAAGTAGTGGCTCGCGAGACGATTGCGGCAATGCGGAAAGACGTGTTGGCCAAATGCTATGGCGGCGACATCACGCGCAAGCGCAAGCTGTTAGAGAAGCAGAAGGAAGGCAAGAAGAGGATGAAGCGGGTGGGCTCGATCGAGATCCCGCAAGAGGCTTTCATGGCGGTGCTCAAGCTTGACTAAAGTTCGCCTTTTGCTGGCCGCCGTCACCGCCCTCGCCCTGCTTGCCGGAGCGTGCACGCGGAACCTCGCCACCACCAGCTCCATCAACCCGCAGCCGCAGGACATGTTTGGCGCCATGCCTACGACCTCCGATCTCAGCGCATTGCTGGGCGATGAAAACTGGCGGCCAGGCCCTCCATCCTTCGGGGTGCGGCCTCTCGACGTCGCTTCAATACCGTCCATCGAGACGTTCTCTGTGACCCAGCCTTTCGTGCACCTCGGCTCCGCGGAGACGTTCTTCGTCGACTACCAGGTGTGGGCTGACACGAGCGCGGCCAAGAGCCACATGACCAGCGTGCTAACGGCATTGGGCACGTCGGCCATCACGTCGCCGAAGGTCGGCGACCAGGTTATCTATTACGGCAACCAGGGATCCAACGCTGCGCCCTACCAAACTGTGACCCTCGTCCGAGTCGGCCGGGTGGAGGCGGTGATCGGCTGGGACCTGAAAGACGCATTCCCCAAGGTCGCCCAGCTCAGCCAGGTCGCATCCAAGATCATCTCGCGGCTCAACGGCGTGCTGGCCGGCAAGGTGCAGGCGACCCCACCATCCGCTTCAGATCTGGCGGTCCTGCCTCCTGACAGCCTCGACCTCACGCGGCTCGGCTCGGCGCGGATCCCGGTGGAAGCCGCCGTGGTGATGATTGGCGCGACCACCATCGACACGCTCGCCCAGACGCTGCGCGACAGCGGTGTGAACGATGTCGACTTCGGCGACTACGCCCTGAACAGCGACACACATATGGAGGTGCGGGCCACTGTTTTCACGTTCGCCACCGCCGGCGCGGCGACGAGCTTTCTCACCCCCTTCGCCAGCAACGTCGCCGCCGGTCAGTCAGGTTATTACGACCAATCGCAGGGCTGGTACCTGTTTCCTTTTGCGTCGGGCACTCGCGTTGCGCTGCTCATGTGCCAATCGACCGCGACCACCGAGGCCGCCTCGCGGGCGTGCGAGGCTCCGCTGTCTCGAGTCGTCGCCGCCTGGAAGCTTGTCCTGACCTAGGGGTTAGCGCCGGCTCAGATCGACCGGAACCACTCCCACTGCTTGGTCAGGCCGTCGGCCAGCGAGACCCTCGGTTCCCACCCCAACATCTCCCTGGCGAGGTTGATCGACGCGCCTGTATGACGTGGATCGCCCGGCGCATTCGGCAGCTGCCGCCGGCGCACGCCGAGGCCGCTGATGTCTTGCAGCGTCGCGAGCACCTTGTTCACAGTCACTCGGCTGCCACCACCGAGGTTGAAAATCAGGCCGGCGACATCAGCGGTCGACGCCTTGATCGTGCCGTCGACGGCATCTGACACGTAGGTGAACTCACGGGTCTGCTCGCCATCGCCGAACACCTCGATCTCATCTCCGGTGGCAATGGCCTCCATGAAGCGCGAGAACGCCATGTCGGGACGCTGGCGCGGTCCGTACACGGTGAAGTACCTGACCGAAACTGCGGGAATCCCAAAATTTCTGAAGTAGAGGAGCGTCAGGTGCTCAGCAGCGAGCTTGGTCACTCCGTATGGCGAAACCGGGCGTGGCAAGGCGGTCTCCTTGGTCGGAAACCTTTCGGCGTCGCCGTACACCGACGAGCTCCCCGCGAACACGAAACGTTTGATCGGAACCTCTTTCAACGCCTCGAGAAGGCGCTGGGTCGCAATGACGTTGTCGCGCACGTAGCGGTCGAACTGACTGCCCCAGCTGGGTCGAACGCCGGGCTGGCCCGCAAGGTGGTAGACGACTTCGGCGCCATCCAGCAGGGGAGCGAGGTCGGCATCGACGAGGTCCGCCGGCTCGAAGTTGAACCGATCGTGGCTTCTTGCCTTCTCCAGGTTCTGTTCCTTTCGCGTCCTGTCGTAATAGTCGGTAAAGCAATCGACTCCGACCACCTCATCACCAGCGTCCAGCAGCCGCTCGCTCAGGTGGGATCCGATAAATCCGGCGGCTCCGGTGACGACTACCCTCAAGTTGGTTCAACCCTATCCTGAATCAGAAATGAGCCGGTTCGAAACGTGGCTGGCAGACTACGGGGTCGCGATCGCTGTCAGGCAGTTCCCCGCAGGCACACGCACGGCCGTCGATGCGGCCGCCGCAATCGGTTGCGAGGTGGGGCAGATCGTGAAATCGCTGGTGTTCGTCGCCGGCGGAAAGCCGGTGGTCGCGTTGGTGAGCGGCGCGAACCGGTTGGACGAGCGCCGGCTCGCATCTGTGGCTGGAGCGCCCGTCGCCAAGGCCGACGCCGGAACGGCTCGCGACGCGACGGGGTACTCGATCGGAGGCGTCCCACCGTTCGGGCACGCCACGGACGTCCCGGTGTTCATGGACCGCGACCTGCTGGGCCATGGAGTGGTGTGGGCAGCCGCCGGACGGCCGGACGCAGTCTTCGAGATCTCTCCGCAGCGACTCCTCGAGCTCAGCCAGGCCGAGGTGGCCGACTTGAAAGCGGCAGTGTGACGTTGCTCCCCTTCCAACACCTTTACATCCACCTTCCGTTCTGCAAGCACAAATGTGGCTATTGCGACTTCAACGCCTACGCCGGGATGGACAGGCTGATGCCGGAGTATGTCGGCGCTCTGGAGCGGGAGCTTTCGGGTGCGCGCGAACAATTTCCTTTCGGGAGGCTGAACACCGTCTATCTCGGCGGAGGGACGCCGAGCCTGCTGCCGGCGGAGCTCATGACGAGGCTTCTGCGCTTCGTCCGGGCCAACTTCGATCTCGCGCCCGGGATTGAGGTGACTCTCGAGGCGAATCCCGCGAGCACCGACGAGACCAAGGTGCAGGCCTGGCTCGACGGGGGTGTCAACCGCCTGAGCCTCGGCGTGCAGGGATTCGAGCCGCGTGCCCTCGCGGTCCTGGAGAGAAGGACCGACGCGGCGCAGGCGACACGGGCCTTCCGCCTTGCGCGTTCGATGGGGATGCCCAACGTGAGCATCGACCTCATCTTCGCGGTCCCCTTTCAGAGCCGAGATTCGTGGCTCGAGACGTTGCGGCGCGGGATCGCCCTCGGACCGGATCACGTTTCTACTTATTGCCTGACCTTTGAGGAAGGCACCCTGCTGTGGCGCCGCCGCGCCGAAGGCCGCGTGCCCGAGGTCGAGGCCGACCTTCAGTGGGACCAGCTCGATGCTGCGTGCGAGGAGCTGGAGCGCACCGGCTACACCAGGTACGAGGTGTCCAACTGGGCCAAGCCGGGCTTTGAGTCCCGGCACAACCATGCCTACTGGCGCTGCGATCCCGTTTACGGAGCGGGGGCCGGCGCCCACTCCTACGCCACCAATGGGAGCTCGTCGCAGCGCTGGTGGAACGTGGCCAGGCCGCGAGAGTACATCGCCGCCCAGCAGCCGAAGGCGGATGGGGAGGACCTGGCGCCGCGTAAGGCGCGAGGCGAGGCTTTGATGCTCGGGCTGCGCACGGCCTACGGGTTGACCCCGCCGGAGGGTTTTGACAGCGAGCTCGATGAGCTCGTGCGAGACGGCCTGATCGAGCGCCGAGGCGACCGGGTCGTGCCCACCCGGCGCGGGCTGGACCTCCACAACCAGATCGCGCTGGTCGTACTCTAACCAGCACTCTCGTCGCGAGAGTGCTGAAACCATGGAGAACAGAAAGCAAGCGATCCTGCGTGCGGTCGTCAAGGAGTTCACGACGAGCGCGGTGCCCGTCGGCTCCCAGGCGCTGCAGAGCCGCTACTTTGTCAACCTGTCGTCGGCCACGATTCGCAGCGAGCTGGCCGAGCTGGCCGACCTCGGCTACCTGGCCCAGCCGCACACCTCGGCGGGTCGGGTCCCGACCGATTCAGGCTACCGCTACTTCGTGGACTTCCTCATGGACCTGGAAGCCATCCCCGACAGCGTCGCGCTGTTCATTCGCGAGGAGCTTCGCAAAGCGCCGGCCGACGTCCAGGGCCTGGTCGAGAAAGTGGCGATGACGCTGGCGGCCGTGACCCAGAACGCGTCGGTGGCCAGCGCGCCTCACGGCACGCAGGCCCGCGTCAAGCACGTCGATCTCGTCTCGCTGGAGCCGACGGAGGTCCTGCTCATCCTGCTGCTGGAGGGCAACCTGCTGCGCCAGCAGGTGCTGCAGGTCACCGAGTCCGCGACTCAGCCGGAGCTCAGCGCGCTTGCCGCCCGCCTGAACGAGACCCTCGGCGGCAAGGCCAGCGAGGAGGTCCGCCGGACTTATGAAAATGCGTCGCTGGGCCTCGACAAGGAGCTGCTCGGGTTGATCGTGGTGGCGCTCGACCAATACGAGAAGGGATCGGAGAGTCTGGTGGTGCATGACGGCGTGCGCAACCTGCTGCGCCAGCCGGAGTTCGCGGAATCGTCGCGCCTCCACCAGGTGCTGGAGGTGCTGGAAGAGACCCGGTACTTGACGGTACTTCTGCGCGAGCTGATAGGGGAATCCGACCTGCAGATCGTCATCGGCTCCGAGAATGCCTCGAGCCAGCTGCAGGGCTGCGCCGTGGTGCTCACCAGCTACGGGCCCTCGAACCGGCTCAAAGGAGTCCTCGGGGTGATCGGCCCAACGCGCATGGCGTACAGCCAAACGGTCGCCCGCCTGCAGGCGGTGGCTCTGGGCGCCAGCGAGCGGATGGCCGAGCTGGGGGTTTGAGCAGGCCGCTGTGCGAGGTATCTACATCTCATGACCACGCGTAAGCATCCGCACGATCCGCATGAAGCGGAACTTCGCGACGAGGCGTCCAAGGGTACTGAGCCGCGTTCGGCCGATTCCGTCGAAGCCAAAGTCGCCGAGTTGGAGGCCGCCCTCGCCGAAGCGAAGGACAGGCACCTGCGGCTGGCCGCTGACTTTGACAACTACAAGAAGCGCTCGCGCCAGGAGCACATGGAGACGATCCAGCACGCCTCGGCCGACTTGATCGCCAGGCTGCTGCCAGGGCTGGACGACCTCCACAAGGCTCTCGACCACCAGCCCGAGGGTATCGACGAAGCCTGGGCCAGGGGCCTCGAGCTGAGCGTCCGCAAGCTGGAGGAGGCGCTGCACGCGCACGGGCTTGAAACCATTGAAGCGATGGGCAAGCCCTTCGATCCCGCGGTCCACGAGGCCATCGGACACAAGGAATCCTCGGAGCATCCGGAAGATACAGTCGTCGAAGAACTGCGTCGTGGATATCGACTCCGCGACCGCGTGGTCAGGCCGGCGCTCGTAAAAGTCGCGCGCCCGCCTGCTCTACCCGCCGCCGACGGCGGCTCGCGCTCTCACTAAACTGCGGTAGGCAGTGGCGGTCAAGCGCGATTACTACGAGGTCCTTGGCGTGGGCCGCCAGGCATCGGCGGATGACCTCAAGAAAGCGTTCCGCAAGATCGCTATGGACTCTCATCCCGACCGCTTTCCCAATGACGCTGTCGCCGCCGCACGTTTCAAGGAGGCGAGCGAGGCGTATACGGTGCTCTCGGACCCCGGCCGCCGGCGTACCTACGACATGTTCGGCCACGCGGCCGTTGAGGGGAGCGGCCCGGTCGTGGACTTCTCCGACATGCCGTTCGCCGACATCTTCGACACCTTCTTCGGCGGTGGCGGTCGAGGGGGCGGGCGCCGGCAGCGCTCGAATCGCGGCGACGACCTTCGCTACGACATGACCATCACCTTTGAGGAGGCCTTCCTGGGAATCGAGAAACAGCTCGACGTGCCACGCCTGACAACATGCGACAGATGCGCGGGAAGTGGCGCCGAGCCCGGGAGCGGCGAGGAGACGTGCCCAGGGTGCCGTGGCTCGGGACAGATCCGGCGCACGGCGCAGTCCATATTCGGGTCGGTGGTCACCGCCGCCACCTGCCCGACCTGCGGTGGCGCCGGGCGACTGCTCAAGAACCCATGCGCGCAGTGCCGGGGGCAGGGCCGCCTCGAGAGGACGCACCGCCTGTCGGTGAGAATCCCCCCAGGTGTCGACACTGGATCCCAAATCCGTGTGAGCGGAGAGGGCGAGGCGGGGATAAGAGGTGGGCCGCCCGGCGACCTCTACGTCGTCCTGAGAGTCAAGGCGCATGCGCAGCTCGCCCGGCGCGACCAGGAGGTCATCTACGAGCTGCGGGTCAACATCGTCCAGGCGGCGCTCGGAGATCGCATTGAGATCCCGACGCTAGACGGGCCGGTCGAGATAGCGATCCCGGCCGGGACCCAGAACGGGCAGTCCTTCCGGATGGCGGGGCGTGGCATGCCGGACGTTCGCGGCGGCCGGCGGGGAGACCAGTACGTGGTCGTCCAGGTCGTGGTCCCTAAGGACCTGACGGCCGAGCAAAAGGTGCTGCTGCGCAAGGTCGGCGGCCTGACAGGCAAGCCGGAAAAGGTCTCCAAGGGCTTCTTCGAAAAGCTACGGGATGCAATTTCGCTCGACTGACCCGCGGGCGTCAAGACTGCCGATACTGTTCCGATGCAGCGGTTGGGTTACCGGTCCCCGGGATCGACGTGGAGGCTGGCCGCAATGGTTGCAGGGATGGTCTTGATTGGTTCGGCGTGCAATTCGGCCCAGAACCAATCCTCTGCCTCACCCTGGCCGTCGCAATCTGAGGCGAGGTCAGGGTCGCCGGGATCGCCCGTGTATTGCTGCCCGTCTCACGTCGTGACCTCTGCGAATTTCCACGCAGGCCAAGTCCGTGTCGCGTACGCGCCGGTGACCCCCCGCGTATCGGGCGGAACGGCTCCGTACACCTGGACGGTTCGTGGCGGCCACCTTCCGGCGGGCCTGAGCTTGAGCTTGGGCGGCACGGTGTCAGGGCAGCCGACGCGTGCGGGCACCTTTGATTTCACTCTCCAGGTGGCCGACTCGGCCGGGGAGAAGACCGCAGTCACCTGGTCCGTAACCGTCGCTCCCTATCTCAGCCAGTTCTAAGGATTTAGGCATAACCTTGGCTTCCGCGGGGTAGTTATTAGGTTGAGCAGCTCACAAACGTATTAAGGAAAGAGGAAGAAGTGGCAAAAACTATCGATCTCGAGCTGACTCGCGCCGAAGTGGAGGTGTTGGAGCTGGAAGCACGCCTCCGAGTGGTTCCCATGAACGACACCCAGCTGTCGGATGCCTTGAAGACCGCACTCCTGGCCAAGAAGGAGCGGCTCGACCGGCTGCGC
>DATCPU010000125.1:0-5020 GCA_036569925.1 Candidatus Dormiibacterota bacterium | reverse complement strand
ACATGGCCGATTGGTCGAGCGGAACCACGACAATCACATTCAACGTATCGACCCAGCAGAACAATGACTCCGACTGGATCGAGATCTGGATCACGCCCTTCGCGGACAACATGAACTTGCCCTTCGAGGATCAGATCATCGACTTCCAGGGGCCGCCCAAGAACGCAATCGTGTTCAGCCTCAACAAGAGCGGTCTTATGGGGACAAATTCAGGCGACGTGAGCTTCTTCCAGAACTATATCCAGGGCAACAACTTGCCCAAGCTCGCCTGCCTCAATACGGGCGATCCACAATGCATCAGCCCGACTGGACTGCCGAGCGTTGTTTCGCCCAGCGCCGTGACGCGGGTGCAATACGAGATCGACATCTCGAGCGGCCACATCAAGTTCGGCCTTCCGGGCATTGTGACCTGGACGGACACCAACGTCAGCGTGCCCTTCAGCAAAGGGGTCGTGCAGTTGGTCCATCACTCCTACAATCCCGCGAAGCACGCGCCAGGGACCGAAGTCGACACTTTTCACTGGTCGAACTTGACGATCACCAATGCGGACCCTTTCACGATCATCAACGGCGCCGAACGCTCGATCAACGCCGGCACGCCATCGGCGATCCACTTCCCGGCGCCGGCCCCGACTGGCTCATATCTCCGCTTCAGCGCGCTCGGCACGATATCGATGTCCTGGGATGGCGGGGCCACCTACCATCCGGCCGTCTTGCAGGGGCCACTGACCCACATTGAGCATTTCTCGTCCTACATGACTCCGATTCCAGCCGGGGCGCAGACCGTTCTGATTGCTGGCACGGACAACGCCTACGGACAATTTTGGTGGATCCGCGATCCGGCGATCTGGTCGCTTACGGATTCGGCGACACCGCCGTCCCCGACAGTGGGCTCCTTGGTTCCCAACTTCGGTCCGGCCGCAGGCGGGACGTCGGTGATGATCACCGGCACGAACTTCGGCGGAGTGACGGCAGTGAAGTTCGGCACGGTGGCGGCCAGCACTTATACAGTCACCAGCGCGACCCAGATCACAGCAACGAGTCCGGCTGGATCCGGCGCGGTCGACGTGACGGTGACCACAGCGGGTGGCACCAGCGCAACCTCGAGTGCCGATCTGTTCACTTACGTGCAGGCCCCCGGACCCTACCATCCGCTGTCGCCGACGCGCATCCTGGACACGCGGACCAGCCTCGGCGGCCATCTGGGCCGGCTGGGCCCACAGGCGACGATGACGGTCCAGATCACTGGTCAGGGCGGTGTGCCCTCGACTGGGGTTTTGGCGGTGGTCATGAACGTGACGGTCACCAACACCACAGCGGCCAGCTTCCTGACGGTCTACCCGGCCGGGGTGTCGCGACCGCTCGCCTCCAACCTGAACTGGGTGGCCGGGCAGACAGTACCCAACCTGGTCGAGGTTGCGGTCGGAGCCGGCGGCAAGGTGGCGGCGTTCAACAGCGACGGCAGCACGGACGTCATGTTCGACGTTGCCGGCTACGTCTCGGTGCCGAGTGGAACGCCGGGGACGGACGGGCTGTACAACCCGGTGGTGCCGAACCGCATCCTGGACACCAGGACTGGCAACGGCCCGGTGGGACCGGGGCAAACCATCAACGTGCAGGTCGGCGGCCTCAGCGGCAGCGGCGTCCCCGCGACCGGCGTCTCGGCGGTGGTCCTCAACGTCACCGCGACGGGCGCCACAGCGCCCAGCTTCCTGACCGTCTACCCGATGGGGACGAGCCGTGCGCAGACCTCCAACTTGAACTTCACGGCCGGGCAGACGGTGCCCAACCGGGTGATCGTCAAGGTGGGCAGCGGCGGCTGGGTGAGCATCTACAACGCAGCCGGCTCGGTCAATGTGCTGGCAGACGTGGGCGGCTGGTTCACCGACGGCACCGACCTGGCGGCGACCGGAGCTGACTTCGGAGCGATGACGCCGACGCGGTTGATGGATACCCGCGGCGGCCACGGCCCGATCGGTGCCGGCGGGACCATGGCGCTGACCATTGCAGGGCTCAAAGGCGTGCCGGCAAACGCCACAGCCGTCGTCCTCAACGTCACAGTGACCGGTCCCACAGCGACCAGCTTCATGACGGTCTGGCCGGCCAGTGCGAGCCGGCCTGCGAGCTCAGACCTGAACTATGTGGCAGGGCAGATAGTCGCCAACCTGGTGGTGGTCAAGGTCGGGAGCGGCGGTGTTGTCGACTTCTACAACGCCGCGGGTTCGACCCAGGTCATCGTCGACGTCGTCGGCTGGTATGGCGGGTAGCGCCGGACGTTGCATGCACCAACTGTCCGCGAAAGTAACATTCCGCCCGCTCATGCGCCGGCAAAACGGAGGTTCGACCTGATAGCCCGAAGAATCGTCTTCCCGATCGTCATGGCCATGATCGCTTCGGTCGTAGCCGTACAGGCGGCTGCCGCCCCCCTCGGCACGCCCGACGCCCGGCTTCCTGCGGCGCACCTGGCCGCCGGCCTACCCTCCGATCGCCTCCACTTCGGGCTGGCGAACGCGCCGGGCAACTCCAGCTGGATGCAGACGTCCGGGGTGCCGTGGAAGTATCGCTATCAGTATCTGTCGGGCGGTGTGAACACCGGCGCGGGATGGGAGACGTGGAACAGCCCACCGGGTCAGTTCGCCACCTTCTATATGAGCGACAGCGACTCGATCGGCGCCATCCCGGTCTTCACCTACTACGAGCTCCTGCAGTCGCTCCCTTCCACGGGGGGCACCGAGCTCGACAGGGATTACAGCAACCTTAACAACACCAGCACGATGAAGGCCTACTACACGAACTTCGCCCTCCTCATGACCATGGCCAAGGCGTTCGGAAAGCCCGTCGTTGTCCACGTGGAGCCTGATCTGTTCGCCGACATGGAGCAGAAGGCGGCCGGAGGCAATGCCTCGGCAGTTAGTGCGTCGGTGGCCAGCTCGAGCTACACCGGTCTCGGCGCTCTTCCCAATACTTTCCAAGGTTTCACCTGGGCCCTCTTGACGCTACGCAACGCCATCGCGCCTAACGTGATCCTGGCCACCCACGCTTCGGCATGGGCCAGTGGCGTGGACATCGGCCTGAACACAGATCCCACCTTGAACCTTGCCGCTAATGCGGACACGGTCGCGGCCTTCCTCAACTCTGCCGGAATCGCGGCCAACCCGACCGGCACCACGTTCGATGTCGTCTTCAACGACGTCGCCGATCGCGACTCCGGTACGCCATCGGGTCACTGGTGGGATCGCAATGACACGAACCTGCCTGACTTCAAGCAATGGTTGACATGGATCACGGAGCTTCACGCCAAGACCGCTCGCCAGATGGTCGTCTGGCAGGTGCCTGTGGGCAACCAGTACTTCGACACCATGAATCAGACCCCAGGCCACTATCAGGACAACCGGGCGGAGTACTTCCTGAGCCACGTTTCGGCCCTCCAGGCTGCAGGCATCGTCGCGGTTCTCTTCGGCAGCGGTGGGAACGACAACTCGACCACCTACACAAACGCGAAAGGCGATGGCGTGACCAATCCGTCGCCGGTCTCGACCTTCGAATGTAACCTCTGCAACAATCACACCTCGGTCTGGTCGGACGATGACGGCGGTTATCTCCGCGTATTCGTGGGCCAGTACTACGCGACGGCTTCAACGAACCCGACGGTGAGCTCTTTGGCCCCGAGCAGTGGGCCGGCCGCGGGTGGGACGTCGGTGCTGATCACCGGCACCAACTTGAGTGGGGCGAGCGCTGTCAAGTTCGGCACGGTGGCGGCGAGCACCTACACGGTGGACAGCGCGACCCAGATCACGGCGACCAGCCCGGCTGGATCAGGCGAGGTGGACGTGAGGGTGACGAGCGCAGGTGGGACCAGCTCGACCTCGAGCACGGATCTGTTCAGCTACGTACAGCCGCCGGGACCCTACCACGCGCTTTCGCCGGCGCGGGTCCTGGACACGCGGACCAGCGTCGGCGGGCATCTGGGCAAGCTCGGCCTCAATGGGACGATGGCTATCCAGATCACCGGCCGGGGCGGAGTGCCCTCGACGGGGGTATCGGCGGTGGTCATGAACGTGACGGTCACCAACACCACGGCGGGCAGCTTCCTGACGATTTACCCGGACGGCGTGCTGCGGCCGCTCGCCTCCAACCTGAACTGGGTGGCCGGGCAGACAGTGCCCAACCTGGTCGAGGTTGGAGTCGGGGCCGACGGCAAGGTGGCGGCATATAACGCGGCCGGCAGCACCGACGTCATCTTCGACGTTGCCGGCTACGTCTCCACCGCGGCGACGGGAACCGACGGCCTGTACAACCCGGTGGTGCCGGACCGCGTCCTGGACACCAGGAATGGCAACGGTGGCTACAACACCCCGGTGGGACCGGGGCAGACCATCAATCTGCAGGTCGGCGGCCGCCTGGGCAGCGGCGTCCCCGCCACCGGCGTCTCGGCGGTGGTCCTCAACGTCACCGCGACGGCTGGCACGGCGCCGAGCTACCTGATCGTCTACCCGATGGGAACGACGCGTCCGCTGGCCTCCAATTTGAACTTCCGGCAAGGGCAGACGGTGGCCAACCGGGTGATCGTCAAAGTGGGCACCAACGCGCAGACCGCAAGCAGCGGCTGGGTGAGCATCTACAACAGCTCCGGCTCGGTCAACGTTGTGGCCGATGTCGGCGGCTGGTTCACCGACGGCACCGACCTGGGGGCGACCGGCGCCGACTTCGGAACGATGACGCCGACGCGGCTGATGGACACCCGCAACGGCCATGGCCCAATCGGGCCCGGGGCGACTCTGGTGCTGCCAATCGCCGGTCTCAACGGGGTGCCGTCGAACGCCACCGCGGTCGTCCTGAACGTGACTGTCACCGGTCCCACCGCCGCCAGCTTCATGACGGTCTGGCCGGCCGGCGCCAGCCAGCCGCTGACCTCCGACCTGAACTACCTGGCAAGTCAGACCGTCCCCGGCCTGGTCGTGGTCAAGCTCGGCAGCGGCGGCGCCGTCGACTTCTTCAACGCCACCGGCTCGACCAACGT
>DATCPU010000124.1:0-5893 GCA_036569925.1 Candidatus Dormiibacterota bacterium | reverse complement strand
GTGCCTGGCAAGTCGGGTGGCGCTTACTGCATGCCGGTGACGCCGCGTCATCACCCGTACGTGATGCTGAACTTCACGGGCAAGCTGCGCGACGTGACCACGCTCGCGCACGAGCTTGGGCATGGCCTGCACGACCGGCTCGCAACGAAGCAGCACATCTTCGACTACAACCCGCCGCTCACCCTGGCCGAGACGGCGTCCGTGTTCGGCGAGGCGTTGACGTTCGACCGGATCATGGCCGAGGAGAAGGACCCCAAGGTCCGCCTCGCCATGCTGTGCACGCAGTGCGAGGACGCCTTCGCCACTGTGTTCCGGCAGGTGGCCTTCAACCGGTTCGAGGACGCGTGCCACACGGCGCGGCGGGACGAGGGAGAGCTCTCGGTGGAGCAGCTCGGGGAGATCTACCAGGCGAAGCTGCAGCCGATGTTCGGGGACGCTCTGATCCTCACCGACGAGCACAAGGTGTGGTGGAGCTACGTCGAGCACTTCCTGCACACGCCGGGCTACGTGTACGCGTACGCGTTCGGCAACCTGCTGGCGTTCGCGGTTTACCAGCGGTACCTCGAGCAGGGGCAGGGGTTCGTGGACGACTACCTCGACTTCCTGGCCGCGGGCGGTTCGACTCCGCCGGATGAGCTGGTGCGGCGCCTGGGGATGGACATCACAGACCCGGACTTCTGGGACGCGGGCCTCAGGATCCTGGACGGGATGGTGGCGCAGGTCGAGGAGCTCGCAGACCGGGCGTAGCGGAATCGGCCGGTCCCTGTTATGACTATGCGTCGCAATTTAGGCGGGTTCGGAATTCGAGGGAGGCGTTGGCGGTGGATCGCATGATTTCGTGGCGCGCCGGCCGGCGTCTGCCGTTGGCATTCATCCTTCTTGTCATTGCGGTCACCTCGTTTGGCACCAAGGCAGCCGTCGCGGTAGGGGCCATCACCATCTTTCCGCCGGATCACACGACGTTCTTCGAGGCCGTCCCTGGGGTGTTCACGGTGCACGGTGGAAACCTTTGTGGTGGCACTGCCATCTGGAGCGAGTCAGGAAGCATGCCCAGCGGAGTTGCTTTCTCCGGCGACACCTCGACTGCGAGCTCGACGAGCCCCACCGCCACGCTGGCGGGAACGCCGGCGATCGGTACCGCCGGCACCTGGACGATCTACATCAGCCTTCAATCAACGGTATCGACCTTGATCTGTCCGCAAGTGCAGCAGACCTTCACGCTGACTGTATCGGCAGGGTCGGCGTACATCGCGGTGACGCCGGTGCGGCTGCTTGACACGCGCAACGGGACAGGCGCCCCAGCGCCTGGACGATTGGGGCCGAACGGCTCCGTTGACCTCGCCGTCTGCTGCGGGCCTCCACTCGCCGACTACGGGGCGATCGCCGTAGTTCTGAACGTCACCGTGACCAGCACGACCGACGTGAGCTTCCTGACCGTATTTCCGAAAGGCACCGCCCGGCCGGTGGCCTCGAACCTCAACTGGACAGCGGGCAAGACCATCGCCAACCTGGTCGAGGTCCGCATCGGCTTCAATGGTCTGAGCAGCACTGGCGAGGTCACTTTCTACAACGCGAAAGGCCAGACGCACGTGATCGCCGATCTCGAGGGCTACTTCACCGCGCCCAGCGGAAGCGCCGGAGGGCAGGTCGCTCTTTCACCCGCCCGCATCGCCGACACCCGCACCGGCAGCGGGCAGCCGTATGCCGGCCAGCACCTCGGGCCGGGCGCCACGCTGGTGGTGCAGATCACGGGCGCCGGCGGCGTCCCGGGGACCGGGGTTTCCGGCGTGATCCTGAACGTCACCGCGACACACACGACCGCCGCCAGCTTTTTCACGGTCTGGCCGGATGGCGTCACCCAACCCAACGCGTCGAACCTGAACTGGACCGCCGGCCTGACCATCCCGAACCGCGTGTTCGTGCCGGTTGGCACCGGGGGAAAGGTCGATATCTACAACGGCGCCGGCACTGCCGACGTGATCGTCGACGTGTCCGGATACTTCACAGACGGCACAGCGACCGGACAGTTCTTCACTCCTCGCGATCCCGTGCGCCTCCTGGACACGAGAAGCAGCACGCACCTGGGGCCCAAAGGAGCAAGAACGCTCACGGTCGGCGGTGTAAGCGGCGTTCCGCATTTGGCGACGGCCGTGATCCTGAATGTGACGGTTACGAAGACCAGCGCCACGAGCTTCCTGACAGTCCATCCGTCGACGACGGCGCTGCCCAACGCTTCGGACCTCAACTGGACCGCCGGCCAGACCATCCCGAACCTCGTGGTGGCCACGCTGGGCACCACCGGAGCGATCAGCATCTACAACCAGGCCGGGACCACCGACGTCATCGTCGACCTGCTCGGCTACTTCGGCGGCGCGCCTCCCGCGCTGGTCCTCAACGAATTCGAGACGCGAGGGGCCGGTGGCACCACGGATTGCTTCGTCGAAATCTTCAATCCCACTGCGAACCCCGCCCAATTTGGGGGCTGGAAGCTTGTAGACCGGCCTGCGACCGTCACCACCGACACGGTGCTCGCGACGGTGCCGGCCGCAACAACGATCGCCGCGGGGGGCTATTTCCTGTTCACGGGCACAACCTTCAGCGGTTCGGTGCCTGGGGGAGTGGGGAACATGTCCTTCGCCTGTGGCTACTCCACGATTGCGGGTGGCTTGGCTTTGCGGGATCCGGACGGGACGCTGGTGGATTCCGTGGGGTATGGGACCGGGGTGACGAACGGGTTCGTCGAGAACACCGCCACCGGCGCTCCCACGCTGTCCCACTCGGACAGCCGGAGCCCGAACGCCACAGACACCAACAACAACTCGACGGACTTCGCGGTGAGCACCACGATCACCCCGGGGGCTGCCAACTAGAAGCCCCAACCCAGCCATTCGGGCACGAATGGTCGTACGCATGGCGGTGTGCACCGCCATTCGGGCACTTTTGGTCGTATCCGAGCCACCCCGCACCCCACCGCCTCCGGAGGGGTTTTTCCCTCACTCGATACACTTAACCTGTTGGCGCACCGCGCGCCCCACGGGGTCCCCACAGCTGACGCTGGTGGGTAGGAGTGCACATGACGGTCACCACCGAGACGCTTGCCACCACCGATCTCGAGTTTGCGCGGCAGCTCGGGCAGCAGCTGCGGGTCGACTCCATCCGCTCCAGCACCGCCGCCGGCTCCGGGCACCCCACCTCCTCCATGTCCGCGGCCGACCTCATCTCGGTCCTCATCGCCCGCTACCTCCAGTACGACTGGAACAAGCCCCAGGACCCCAACAACGACCACCTGATCTACTCCAAGGGCCACGCCTCGCCCCTGTGCTACGCGATGTTCAAGGCCGTCGGCGCCATCAGCGACGCCGAGATGATGACCTTCCGCAAGTTCGGCTCGCGCCTGCAGGGCCACCCGACGCCCGCGATCCCCTGGGTCGACGTGGCCACCGGCTCCCTCGGCCAGGGCCTTCCAATATCGGTGGGCGTCGCCTTGGCGGGCAAGAACCTCGACAACCTGCCCTTCCACGTCTGGACCCTCTGCGGCGACTCCGAGCTCGCCGAAGGCTCGATCTGGGAGGCCCTCGACAAAGCGGGCCACTACCAGCTGTCCAACCTCACCGCGATCCTCGACATCAACCGCCTCGGCCAGCGCGGCGAGACCGAGTTCGGCTGGACCTTGGACGCCTACCGCCGCCGCGTGGAGGCCTTCGGCTGCTTCCCGATCGTCATCGACGGCCACGACGTGGCCGCCATCGACAGGGCCTACGGCACCGCCCTCTCGTCGACCGGCAAACCCACCGTGATCATCGCCAAGACCATCAAGGGCAAAGGCTTCTCGGAGATCGAGAACAAGGAAGGCTGGCACGGCAAGACGCTGCCGCCGGACATGGCCGAGCGCGCGATCAAGGAGCTCGGCGGCATCCGCAACCTCAAAGTCAAGACCGCCAAGCCGGAAGCCACGCCAAGGGCCAAGCGCCCCGAGGTGGTGGTGAACCTCCCCACGTACACCAAAGACGACAAGGTGGCCACCCGCAAGGCCTACGGCGACGCGCTGGTCGCCCTGGGCGCCATGCCCGAGGTCGTCGCGATGGACGCCGAGGTCTCGAACTCGACCCACGCGGACGAGTTCAAGAACGCGTACCCCGATCGCTTCTTCGAGATCTGGATCGCGGAGCAGCAGCTGGTGGCCACCGCGGTCGGCATGAGCGTGCGCGGCTACAAGCCTTTCGCCTCCACGTTTGCCGCCTTCTTCTCGCGCGCCTACGACTTCATCCGTATGGCCGGCATCTCCCAGGCCAACATCCGCCTCGTCGGCTCGCACGCGGGAACCGAGATCGGCCAGGACGGTCCCTCGCAGATGGCCCTCGAGGACCTCGCCTCGCTGCGAGCCGTGCACAGCTCGACGGTCCTGTACCCCTGCGACCCCAACCAGACGGCCAAGCTCGTGAGGGTGATGGCCGACACCGACGGCATCGTGTATATGCGCACGACGCGCGGCGCGTACCCCACGATCTACGGCCCCAGCGAGGCGTTCAAGGTGGGGGGCTCGAAGGTCCTGCGCCAGAGTGCGAAGGACAGGGTGACCCTGATCGGCGCCGGCGTCACGCTGCACGCCTGCCTCGCCGCGGCCGACACGCTGGCCAAGCAGAAGATCCCGGCGCGTGTCATCGACCTCTACTCGGTCAAGCCCGTGGACGTGAAGACGCTGAAGGACGCGGCCCGCGTGACCAAAGGGCGCTTCGTGATCGTCGAGGACCACTACCCCGAGGGCGGCCTGGGCGCGGCCGTCATGGAGGCGCTCGCGGACGCGCCTCCGCGGGTGGCTCACCTGGCCGTGAGGGATCTCCCAACCTCAGGCAAACCTGAGGAGCTCATGAACGCCGCCGGCATCACCGCCAAGCACGTCGTCGCGGCCGCGGCCAAGCTCCTCAAGGCGAAGTAGCCGTGGCCGTCAAGGAGGCGCGCCGGCCCTCGCCGATCAAGGAGCTCAGGCAGCTCGGCCAGTCGCTGTGGCTCGACAACATCCGCCGCCAGCTCATCAGCTCCGGCGAGCTCGCCCGCCTGCGCGATGAGGGCATCACCGGCGTCACCTCGAACCCCACGATCTTCGAGAAGGCGGTCAGCGGCTCCACCGATTACGACGAGGCCATGGTCCGCCTGGTGGCGGCCAAGAGGAAGCCGGAACAGATCCTGTGGGAGCTGATGGTCGAGGACATCCAGGCCGCCGCCGACGTCTTCCACGAGGTCCACCGCAAGACCAATGGTGCAGACGGCTATGTCAGCATCGAAGTCTCGCCCACCGTCGCGAACAGCACGCCGCGCACGATCGCCTTCGCCGAAGACCTGAAGAGCCGCACCCGCCGGCCCAACGTGATGGTCAAGATTCCCGCGACCAAGCCTGGCGTGCCCGCCATTCGCGACCAGATCGCCAAGGGCAACAACATCAACGTGACCCTCATCTTCTCGGTGAAGCGCTACGCCGAGGTCATCGAGGCCTACCTGTCCGGACTCGAGGCGCTGCAGCGCAAGGGCGGCGACCTCAGCAAGGTGGCGAGCGTGGCGAGCTTTTTCGTCAGCCGCGTCGACACCAAGGTCGACAAGCTCCTGGGCGCGAAGATCGAGGCGACGGCCGACCCGGCGAAGAAGCGCGACCTGGAGCGACTCTATGGAAAGGCCGCCATCGCCAACTCAAAGATGGCCTACGAGCTGTACCTGAAGGCTTTCAGCGGGCCGCGGTGGGCGAAGCTGAAGGCGGGCGGCGCGATGACGCAGCGCCCGCTGTGGGCGAGCACCTCCACGAAGGATCCTCGCTACCCCGACACGTACTACGTCGAGGAGCTCATGAACGCCGCCGGCATCACCGCCAAGCACGTCGTCGCGGCCGCGGCCAAGCTCCTCA
>DATCPU010000123.1:0-8373 GCA_036569925.1 Candidatus Dormiibacterota bacterium | reverse complement strand
GATGCTGATGTTGCTCAGCACTGCCGTCTTGCCGTAGAGCTTGGAAACGTGGGTCAGCCTGACGACTGGCGAGGGCGCGACCGATCCGTTGGTGCCCGGACCGTGCGCTGGCGCTACCCCGTTGGTGGCCCGAACGCCCTTGGTGGTTGCCGTTTGGATACCCACCCTTTCCCGCCCATCAGATTAGTCGAAGCAGGTGACGGGCAGGAGGCGTAACGAACAGAGTTACGGCTACAATTTGCCGCCGTCGCATGATCGTCAACAGCCGGACAGAGAGAGGGGTGCGGCCGCCACCGCGATCGAGAAAGCGCCGCCGGACGGCGTGACCGTGACCAGCCGGCTGCCGTCGCTGTTCGGGGTGGTTACTTGGTCAGCGAAGGCACCGAGCACTGTCACTTCGCCGGTGGCCTCGCGCGGAATGTAGACCAGGGTGGGGGCGTCACCGGGCCGCCCGTTGGCCTGCAGCGTGAATGCCCCTGTGTCGGGATCGTAGTGATAGGTGAGCTTGGGGTCCGCCGACGCCTGCGGATAGACCCTGGCCACAAGACGCTCGCGGCCGGCTCGAAGGCATCCGCTCGAGCGCGAGTCAGTGGCGCCACGCGCGCAGTCGATGCCCTCGAACATGCCCCAGGTGGAGCCCCCGCCACAGTTCTCCTTCCAGGTCCAGAAGGCGAATCCGACCATGTGCTTCTCCTGCTCGAGCAGCTCGTTGGCCAGGATCCGTTGGTCATCGGAACGGAAGTCCCCAAACTCGGCCACGAACAATGCGGCGTTGAGTGCTGCCGCCTCCCGCCGCGCGAGGGCGTAGGTCTGGTCATACCCGCCCCATGGATAGCTGTTCGGGTCGAGCTTGAAGAGATAGTCGAGCGAGAAGACGTGCGTGTACGTGTGGATCGAGAGAACGATGTTCGGGTACGAGCTCACCGGCAGTCCGAGGTGGGTTGGAAAGTCCGTGACGTGTCGAAGAAGCCCCGCTTCCATGAAGACGAGGTGATGGAGGTCGTGGACTCCAAGGTCTGGATAACCGCACGAGGGGGGCAGGTAGAAACCCGTCCAGCACGGAAGTCCGTCGCGGACACCGGTGATCGCGTCGATGACCCGCCGGTAGAAGGGGAAGAGAAGGAGATCCTCAAAGCCGGGAGGGAGGTTCCAGCCTGGCCACGGCTCATTGAACAGGCTGTAGCCGGCGACTGTGCTGTCGTTCTTGAACCGTTTGGCAAGCGATGCGACGGCGGCGATGTACTCGTCCTGGATTCCGCCGCGGTCGTACCAGAAGTTGTTGCTGGCCTCCATCACCGCGGGGTTGAGCTCGCGCTGGCTCAGGTACGTTTCGGACGGAAAGCCGTCTGTGATGGTCGCCCACGCGGGGGCGCCCGTGTTGAAACGCAGATTAACCACCTCGCCTTTCGGCAGTGGCACCGGCGACGACCTGCCGACGTATCGCGAGTAGGCGTTCTGGTGCATATCGATGATCACGTACATGCCCGACGCTCTCGCCCAGCCGACCACCTGCGCGATGCGATCGATGTAGGTCTGGTTGATCCGGCCGCGCTCGGGCTCGAGCAAGCTCCATGACAGCGGCAGGCGCACCGAGTTGAAGCCGAGGGCAGCCATCGCAACGATGTCTTCCTGGCACAGGGGCGGGGTGGGCATGAATGGCGAGTTGCCGGGGCAGCGACCATCGTAAACAGCCGGATCGATTGGGTAGAAAGGTGGGGGATCGGTTCGTGAGGGATCGGCGGTCGAGTAGAAATCGATGAGCCCCTCGGGGATCGCGCCGTGGAGCAACACCATTCTTCCTTTGGCGTCGGCGATGTAGGGCTCGCCACCGCTGGGATGAGCGACGTGCAGCCAGGGCAGGGCGCCGGGCGAAGCCGGCAATGCGATGGCCGGCGGTGGCGTCAATCTCGTGACCATTGCAACGAGCACGGCGCCTGGATATGTCATCGCGGCAACTATCAAGACCAGTAGCACTGCGGCGACCAGCGATCCACGCCTCATGAGGCGAGAAACCAGTAGGCGGTGCCGGTGATCACGACCGCCAGCCCCATGAGGCCACCGGCGAGTCCAGCCACCGCGGAACCTGTGCCGCTGAGCGCGCCTGCGGACGCGCGAATCCGGCGCAGCGAGCTGATGCCGGCCCAGATGGCGAATGGAGCGAAGATGCCGAACGGCAACGCGAGAAGACCTAGCGCCAGCGCTCGGGTGGCCGAGCGCTCCCGGGCCGGCGAGATCACATCTCTACCAGAAGGCTCCCTTGCCGAGGAGGACATACAGGATCGGACCGATGCCCCAGACGAACGTGATGATGATCCACAGCACCTTACTCAAGCCGCCCATATCCGTACGCCCAACGATGTTGATCACGCACAGCACCCACACGACAGGGTGAAGGAAGATCGCCAACAGGATCTCGGCCAGCAGCTTCATCAACTACCCCCTTTTTACGTTCTTAGCGACGCGCCGCGTTTTGCCAGCGACTCCAGCGGGTTCGGGATCGCCGGCCACCCGCCATCGGGAGCGAATGTCCCGTCGGCTGCCTGCTCGTACCGCGCTTTCAATTGTCCTCTGGCGACCTGCCTGACCGCATCGGCAAACCGGTCCACCTCAGCCTCGTTGTTATAAGGAGCGAGACTTGCCCGCACCGCGCCGGGCAGCGCTTTTCGCCGGTCCGCCGCCACCTCGCCCTCGACTTCCTCGACCGCTTCCTTGGTCATGTTGAGAAGGTGAAAGACATAAGGGTTGGCGCAGAAGCAGCCGTTGCGTACCGCCACGCCCCATTCGTGGCTAAGGGCGGCAGCAGCCAGGCCGTGATGGACGCCGTCGATGACGAAGCTGGCCAGCCCCAGGCGCTCGGGTTCTCCTGCCGATCCAGCGCCGCCGAGCACCGTCACGCCGGGTATTTCGCTCAGCCCATCGATCAGGCGCCGGCCAAGCAAGGTCTCGTGCTGGAGCATCTCGTCGAAGCCAAGCCCCAGCAGAGTCTCGATGGCGACACCTAGCGCGACCGCGCCGATGACGTTGGGTGACCCCGCTTCCTCGCGGTCCGGCAGGTCGGCCCAGACCGTGTCGTCCCACGTCACGATCCTGATCGCGCCGCCGCCCATCACCTCGGGGGTGCCGGAGAAGAAATCGCGTGGCGCCACGAGCACACCGGCGCCGTAAGGCGCATACATCTTGTGGCCGGAGAAGGAGACGAAATCGAGGTGCGCGGGATCATCCGCCGGGCGGATGTCGATGCGTCGATGCGGCGCGAGCTGGGCGGCGTCGACCGAGACGAGGGCGCGGTAGCGATGAGCAAGCTCAGCCACCTCGTGGATGGGGGAGATGAAACCCGTGACGTTCGATGCCCCGCTGACTGCGACCAGGCCGATTCGGCCGCCGCTGTCCTTTAGCGCTGTCTCGATGGCGTCCAGATCGATGTGGCCGTCAGGGGTCAGGCCGACCAGCAGGTGGCCGCTGCGGTGGCGCCACGGCAGCAGGTCGGCGTGGTGCTCCATCTCGGTCACGAGCACCTGGCGGCCGTCGAGACGGGCCTGTTCCGCCGCGATCCGGTTGAGGGCATCGGTGGTGCCCTTGACGAAAATGACGACCTGACTGTGGCCGTCGACGTTCAGGAATTCGGCGACACGCTCGCGCGCCTGCTCGTAAGCTTCGGTTGCCATCCGGGATTTGTAGCCGGTACCGCGATGGACGCTCGAGTAGACATCCGCGAAACCGGTCACCGCATCGCGGACGCGGCGTAGAGGCGGGGTGCTGGCGGCATTGTCGAAGTTGATTCCGATTACCGTGCCGCCACCGATGACAGGCACTGGCAGGTCGACTCCGGCGAAGTGTTCGCGCCAGCGGCCGGAGTGTGAAATGGGCACTTGCCGCCTAGCCTACCTCGATTCCGGCAGCCTTACCTGAGGGTGGAGGCATCGGGCCGCTCCCGTATGGGTGACACAATGCGGGGGGCGTAAGTGGTGTTGTTCACACGAGTCGTACCGTGAAGTCGGGCCATAAGCTGCGAAGGATGGCGGTACCTGCCGAGGGCGCGGATTCCAGCCTGGCCGCTCGCGAGCTCAGCTTCCTCGTCAGGCTGGCGCAGGCGGCGGCCTCGACCCAACGTCCCGACGAGCTGCTCGAGCTCATCATCCGCGAGTCCACGTCCGCGATGGGCACCGACGTGTGCTCCCTCTACCTGGTCTCGCCCCGAGGCCGAGACCTCGTGCTGACCGCCACGAACGGGCTCAACGAGAAGATGGTCGGCAAGGTCGTGATGAAGGTGGGGGAGGGGATCACGGGCTGGGTGGCCGACACGCGGCGGCCCGCTGTGGTGGCGGATGTGAGCAAGGAGCCTCACTGGAAATGGGTCCCGGGCCTCGATGAGGATCGATTCCATTCGATGCTGTCGGTGCCGATTGAATCCGGCCCGCGGCTGGTGGGCGTGCTCAATGTTCAGACGGCGTACAAGCGCGATTTCGACGCGGGGGACATCGACTTTCTGCTCGCGATCGCCGGACAGGTGGCGGGCATCCTGGAGCGCAGCGAGCTGCAGAGGGCGATGGAGGTTCAGCTCGCAGAGATCCAACTCTCCCATGACATACACGAACGGTTCACGAAGCTTTCGCTGGAGGGAGCGGGCATTCAATCGATCCTCGAGGTCATCGGATCGCTGGCCGGCGGGCGTGCCGCCCTGTACTCGGCCGGCGGCTATCGAGTGCGAGGCGCCGGAGAAACGACCGACGGAATGCCGCCTCGAATCCACGTGCCTACGCCGTTGGCGCAGGCAGGAGCCCGTGAGGTCCGCATGAATGCCGGCCGGCCGGCCCGCCCGATCGACCTTGTGCCGGTCCGCGCCGGGTCCGATGTGCTCGGCCTCCTGGCGGTCGGGGTCGACGAGAAGACCGTTGATTCGCCCGGCCGGCGCCGCGCTCTCGAGCATGGCTCGACCATCCTGGCGCTGGAGCTGGCGAAGGAGCGCGCGGCGGCCGAGGTCGAGCGGCGGCTGCGCGGCGACCTCGTGGAAGAGGTGCTCGCCGGTGGGCTCGAGGGCGACGAGGCCGAGCGGGTGGCGCGCCAGGCGGAGCGACTTGGCCACCGGCTGCCGCAGCGCGCGTGGGTGATGGTGCTCGAGCCGGACGACGACGAGACCGAAGCGGCCTTGACGGCGCCCGGGCGTCAGGACCGCCTGGACTCAGCCCTCAGCGGCATCGTCCGCTCGCGCCTGCCCGATGCTCTGACCCTGGTGCGCTCGGCCTCCGCGGTTTTTCTGGTGCCGGACGAGGTGGCGGCCGACTTGGCCGCGATTGAGAAGCTCGCCGCGCAGATCTTGGCCGGCGCCGCGCCGATCATGAAGCCGGGCTCGGGCTCGGTCGGGATCGGCAACCTCGCCAACTCGGTGGGTGAGCTGGCGCGCTCGCACCTCGAGGCTAGGCAGGCACTGCGTCTGACCCGCAGGGCGGGCGGCCGCGGGCGCGTCGCATCCTACCGTTCGCTGGGCGCCTTCCGTCTGCTGCTGGAGGTGCAGAGCCCGGATGCGCTGCGCCGATTCGTCGACGAGCTGCTGGGCACCCTACTCAGCTATGCGCAGTCGCGCGACACGCCGTTGCTCGAAACGCTTGAGGCGTTGTCGGCGGCTCGATGGGTGAGGCGTGCAGCCGCGCGAAATCTCGGCATCCACATCAACTCGATGAGCTACCGGGTGGAGAGGATCGAGGCTCTCACGAGCCTGCAGCTAGACGATCCGGAAACGAGAGTGGCGATCTCAATCGCCCTACGCGCCCGAACGATGCTGGGTATGTAAGTCGGACCAGACAAATAGAGAAAGAAAAGGCCCCGGCTTGCGGCCAGGGCCTTTTTTGTCTCGGAGTCGGCTAATTACACGTCCGCGTAGAGCATGAACTCCCACGGGTGCGGCCTGAGGGCAATGGCGTCTACCTCGCGCTTGCGCTTGTAGTCGATCCACGTCTCTATGACGTCTTTGGTGAACACATCGCCTTCGAGCATGAACGCGTGGTCCTTCTCGAGCGCGTTGAGCGCCTCGGCGAGGGAACCGGGCACTGATTTGATCTTGGCCTTCTCGGCACTGTCGAGCTCGTAGATGTCCTTGTCCACCGGCTCTGGCGGCACTATGCCGTTCTTGATTCCGTCCAGGCCGGCCATAAGGCAGGCTGAGAACGCGAGGTACGGGTTGGCGGCGGGGTCGGGGGAGCGGAACTCGACCCGCTTGGTCTTGGGGTTGGTGGAGTACATCGGGATGCGGACACAAGCGGAGCGGTTGCGCTTCGAGTAGACGAGGTTGATCGGCGCTTCGTATCCGGGCACCAGGCGCCGGTAGGAGTTCGTGGTCGGGGCGCAAAGCGCAAGCAGCGCGGGCGCGTGCTTGAGGAGGCCGCCGATGTAATGCACGGCCATCTCGCTAAGCCCGGCATAGCCCTTGGTGTCGGCGAACAGGTTCTGCCCATCCTTCCAGAGGCTCTGGTGGATGTGCATTCCGGACCCGTTGTCCTGGAACAATGGCTTGGGCATGAAGGTCGCAACGTAGCCATGCTGCGCGGCGACGTTCTTGATGACGTACTTGAAGACCATCATCTTGTCGCCCATCTTCGTCAGCGTGTCGAACCGCATGTCGATCTCGGCCTGACCGGCAGTGCCCACCTCATGGTGCTGCACCTCGACCTGGATGCCGGCCTCGATCAGCTTCAACATGATCTCCGAGCGGAGGTCCTGCTGCTTGTCTACCGGGGGGACAGGAAAATAACCCTCCTTGTGCCGCGGCCGGAAAGCCATGTTCGGCTCCGAGTTCTTGCCAGAGTTCCAGATACCCTCCTCGGAGTCGATGTAGTAGTAGCCGCTGTGCGCGTTCTGGTCGAACCGCAGCGAGTTGAACAGGTAAAACTCGGCTTCCGGGCCCCAGTAGCTGATGTCGGCGATGCCCGAGCGTCGGAGGTATTCCTCGGCCTTCCGAGCGATGAACCGGCCATCGCGGCTGTAGGGCTCGCGGGTGATCGGGTCGATAACGTCGCAGATCAGGAAGAGCGTCTTGTGTGAAAGACACGGGTCGATGGTGGCGGAGTCGGGGTCCGGGATGAGCAACATGTCGCTCTCGTCGATCGCCTGGAAACCACGAATGCTCGAGCCGTCGAATCCGAGGCCTTCCTTGAAGCTGTCCACATCGAGCTCGCCCAGCGGCAAGCTGAAGTGCTGCCACGTGCCAGGGAGATCGATAAAGCGGACGTCGACGACCTCGACGCCCTCAGCCTTCGCGCGTTCGATAACCTCGCGCGGGCTGGTCTGGCTGCCGGCCTTTGTCGCTACTGCCATCACACCCTCCTGAACCTCTTTGATCTGACGAGCTCGAGGTTCATCGTAGGAATCCATCGACCGTTTGATCACGGTCCACTCAAACGAATCGGGTCGCCGGTTTCCTGTGTGGATGACACGAGAAAAGATATCCACAAGCGAGCTGGCATTGTGTGATCTGCACGAGGGACCAGGGCCTCGCTTGTCGGAACCACACGTTTCGGGGCAGCGTGGGTGTGCCTTAGCTTTGCCCCACGCAGTCATCACGGGTATGCCCAGGAGGTGAGGTCGTTTGTCAGGTGCCATCAACGAGCTGATCGTCCAACGCGACGCCGGGGTCGCACGCTTGCTGGGGCGCGCCCTCGCGAAGCGCAAATGGGTGCTCGGGATCGCTGCGGGTGCGTCCGGTCTGGGCGCCCTGCTTCCCGTAGTCGTGCTGGCGGACGACCCGACAGCCGCCCAAGCCGCGGGCGTCGCGGCTGACACCGTCTGGGTGATCACGGCCGCCTGCCTCGTCATGTTCATGCAGGCCGGCTTCGCCATGCTCGAGGTCGGCTTCAGCCGGATGAAGAACGTCGGCACCGTCGTCGCCAAGGTGGTGACGAACCTCAGCGTGAGCTCGATCAGCTACTGGGCAGTAGGTTTTGGCTTTGCGTTCGGGGCAGGCGGCCTGTTCGCCTTCATCGGCGGCAGCGGCTTCTTCCCGACTTTCAGCCCGGGTTCGGCTCTCAATCTGCCGGCGCTGGCGTTCAGCACAGCCCCGGCTTCGGCCAAATGGTTCTTTGAATTTGTGTTCTGCGCGGTATCTCTAGCGATCGTGTGGGGGACGATGATCGAGCGCACCAAATTCATCGTCTACATCCTGTTCGGCGTTCCATTTGCCGCATTCATCTATCCGCTGATCAGCCACCAGCTGTTCGGCGGCGGGTTCCTCATGGCGACCCTGGGCAGCCAGGACTTCGCCGGTTCAACCGTGGTGCATCTCACCGGGGCCACGGCCGGCCTCGCCGGGTTGCTGCTCCTCGGCCCGCGAATCGGGAAGTACGAGAAGGGCCGGCCCAACGCCATCCCCGGCCACAACATGCC
>DATCPU010000122.1:0-2222 GCA_036569925.1 Candidatus Dormiibacterota bacterium | reverse complement strand
CGTGACAGCCGGCCCGCGACAGCACCTCCACCGAGCAAGCCCAACGCGGCAATGAATCCGAGTTTCGCCAGAGCGACGTTAACGAGCCATGGCACGCCGGCGAGACCGAGATGAAAAAAGATCGCGCCCGCGTCGATAGCTCCGACCGCAACACCTAGAGCCATCAACACGTTAGCTATTCGACGAATGGTTGCACTCCGGAAGCCTACATGTCAGCCTAACGCCAGAGTTCAGCTGCAACGATTCGTTTGGCATCAGGTCGATTGGTCCCCATGACTAGGGTGACCTGGCCTGCGCTCCCCGGTCGGCCTCGGCGCGCCAGGGTAGGGTCGGATCAGCGTGGCTCAGAGTCGCGCTCAGCTCACCGTAGGCTTTTCTCGCCGCCGCCTTGTCGCCCATCGCCGCACTCGCACGCGCAAGGCCGAGAACCGCCGCGGTGCGGTTCGGTGCCGTCCCGAGCGATCTCTCAAACTCGGTTCGTGCCGCCGCTGGCTTTCCGTCCGCGAGCAGTAGCTCGCCCAGGAGCTCACGCGGCGGCTTGAGTGTGGTCGGTGGACCGAAGTCGAACGGGATCGTGTCTTGTCGGTCGGCGACGTCGCGTAGGATCGCGACGGCGCTGTCGCTCCGCCCGGAGACGGCGAGCAGCATCGCCCGCGCCATCCCGCCCATTGTCTCGACGGTCTGAAGATTCCGCGCAAGCGCCGGCCGGTTGCCGGCACGAATCCGGTTCGCCGCGGCGTCGATCTGTGACGATGCCTGCTCGATCCGCGCGCGGTCACGCGCGAGGTAGCCCGTGTAGGCGCGCACGAATTGCACCCTCGCCTCCGAGAGCGGGACGCCCGTGGGCTGGACGCTGTCGATGACTGCACCTCCGTTCGGTGCGTCGATCGCGTAGAGCGTGAGGGCCGAGCTGCGCATCGCGGGACCCATGGCCGTCATGTCGGCAGGGATCCGCATGCTGTCGATGAGGGCCCGTGCCGCGGCGATGCGACCCTGCTGCAGATAGCCATACGCGAGCCACTGCCGGTAGTGCCCGGCTTCGGGTTGGAGAGCGAGCGCGGTCTCGTTGGCCTTGACGACATCGGGCCACATGCCGAGGGCGATGAAAATGTGCGACGTCATGTGCTGTGCATGCGCCGCGCCGGGTGCGATCGCCGAATAGGCACGCGCGGCAGCCAGCCCTTTCGCGGCATGCGCCGGATCGTCGTAGCTGTGAATCAGGTAGTGCGCCGCTCCAGGATGGCGCGGATTCTCCGCGAACAACTTCTCCATCGGCGCGGCGGCCTTGAGATAAGTCGCGACGTCGCGCACGCCCTGATTCAGCCCGAGCAGCGACAGACTGTAGAAGGCCGATGCCTCGCGGTCGCTGGGGAAGGCCCGAACTATCCGACGCATCGCGTCAGAGTAGAGCGTGTCACGCTTCGGCTTCGACCCTTCCCCATAGAGCGCCTCGACCGCATTCATGTACGCCTGCTCACGCGGCGTTCCGGCTCTCGCGCGTCGCGCCGCCGGACTCGCGCCCAGCCGGGCGAGCGCAGCACGCGCCGAATCGACATTCTGCTCGTTCCATACCGGGTGCGTGTAGGTCATCGCCTCGCCCCAGTAGGCCATTGCATAGCCCGGGTCGACTCGCTGGGCTTCGCGAAAGTACTTCGCGGCCGAGTCGTATTCGAAGCTGTGGAGATAGAGCACGCCGCGAAGGAACTGCGGCTGCGCGGCCGCGCTGCCGGAAGTCGGAAACTCGATCCGGCCGAGCTTCGGATCGTCGAGGCGCTGAGCGATGAGTCGCTGTGGATACGAGAATGAAGCCGACGCTACACAGAGCGCGATGGACGTCAATGACGAGCTTCGCATGCGATCCTCACATCGGATGGATTGATCGAAGGGAGGCGAACATAGGCCGCGCAGTCGACAAGTACAAGATGCGCCATGCAGTCCTGCCGTAGCTCGGGCCCGCGGGCAGCCCATGGCCCCCGGGCCAGGGCGAGCACCACGCTTCACCCCCGAGGGTCGCGCGCGCGTGTTGACGCTCGGCAATTCATCGACGAAAGTGACGTAGCCGCCCTCGGCAAGCGGGGAGCTGGCGGTCGTTTCGAGGTGCGTCGGTGCTTGGTGCCTTTGAATGATACAACGATGCGTGTTGATGCCTGACGCCTTAGTTCAGCAGCAAGCACTGTACAACCATTGCGACGAAGTCGCATCCGAAAAGTGCTTGTCTGCTG
>DATCPU010000121.1:0-10547 GCA_036569925.1 Candidatus Dormiibacterota bacterium | reverse complement strand
GGTGGAACGAGGAGGCTTGCATCGATAGATGCATGACGACGAAGGGCCGGGCCCCCTGACAAAGGGATCGGCCGCCTAGGGCACGCAGATCCGTCGGACTCTTCTGGTCGGTCATCTAGATGCCGAGTGCCCGGCGCACTTCTTTGCGGTCGGACTTGGATACCGGCTGCTCGTTCTCGTAGGTGCGCTTGCGCTTCTTCGACTTGTGCTCGAGCAGGTGGCTCTGCCATGCGGCGACGCGCATCAGCTTGCCGGTCTTGGTGACACGGATTCTCTTGGCGAAACCCTTGCGGGTCTTGATCTTAGGCACTGGTGGCGGTCTCCTTGGTGGCAGTCGCCTTGGGAGCTGCGGCTTTGGCGGCGGTCTCCTTCGGGGCGGTCTCGGCGGGGGCAGGAGCCGGGCTGGCAGCCGGCGCAGCCGCCTGGCGGCTCGGGGAGAGGATCATGAAGAGGTTCTTGCCCTCGAGCAGGGGCGCGCGCTCGACGACCGCGAACTGCTTCGCGTTATCAGCCACCCGGTCCAGGATCCTTCTCCCGATGTCCTGGTGGACCATCTCCCGACCTCTGAACATGATCGTCACTTTCACCTTTTCGCCTGCTTCGAGGAACTGCTTCAACCCTTTGAACTTGGTCTGGTAATCGTGCTCCGCCACCTTGGGCCGGAGCTTCATCTCCTTGAGCTTGGTGACGTTCTGCTTGCGCCGCTGGTCCTTCTCTTTCTTGATGGTCTCGAACTTGAAGCGTCCGTAGTCCATCAGACGGCAGACCGGCGGCTGCGCTTGCGGCGCCACCTCCACGAGGTCGAGTCCCTTCTCGCTTGCGATGCGCAGAGCGGCATCGAGGGAGAGCACCCCGAGCTGGTTGTTCTGGTCATCGATCAGCCGCACCTCGGAGCTGCGGATCTGATCGTTGATCCTTAGCTCCTTAAACGCGATGAGACATTACCTCGGCCAAATTCAGTGTTGTCTTCGTGCCTCCAAACAAAAGTAAAACGGACAGCCGAGGCCATCCGCCTTTCCGTACCCATTCGGGCGGAGCCCGGTGGGTGAGGGTAGGTCCCTGCTTCAGTTGAAGGATGGTACCGGAAACGGGGCCGTGCTGCGCAAGCCGTCGCTCCACTCTGGGCTTACGATGCGGCCGTGTCCACTGGCCCAACTGTCCAACCCGGGCAGCTGTCGCCCGACGGTTTGTGGCGGTGGGACGGCGCCCAGTGGATGCCGGTTGCCCCTGGCTCAACGCCGCTGCCCCCGCCTCGCCGCTCCCAGGGATGGATCTGGTGGGTGGTCGGGGGCTGCGCAATCCTGCTGGTGCTCGGCGCGGTTGGGGCAGGGTTCGGCATCTATGGCCTCGTGACGAGGTTCCAAAGCGGTGCGTTCAGCTGCCTGCCTTCCGACTTTCCGAAGTATCCGGGCGCCTCAGTCGTGAGCGAGAACACGTCGGCCGCGGGCGACCTGTCGCCTGGCGATTCCACCCAGTGCACGATGATCCTCCGGTCTGGCGATAGCGTCGATGCAGTCTCAGCCTTCTACCAGCAAAACCTGAACACCGGAGACTGGACGATCCCGCCATCGCATCCTCCAGGCGACACGTACGCGTTCGCCCGGAAGTCAAGACCCGAGACGGTTGGCGAGGTTGTCGTGACCGCAAAGGGCCTGTCCACCGAGATCAACATCCGGCTGAACACTTAGGGCCCTAACGCCGGCGCTCCGCGACCTCCTGGACCACGCGTTGCACGAACTCTTCAAGCGGCTCGTCGGTCTGATTGCCGGCGCGGTCGCGAACGTTGACGTGCTGTGATTCCGCTTCCCGCGCCCCAGCGATCGTCATGTACGGAACCTTGCGCGCCTGCGCGTCGCGGATCTTCCGTTGCATGCGCTCTGGCCGGTCGTCTACTTCAACGCGCAGCCCCACCTCGCGCAGGCGGTCGCCGACTGTGCGGGCGTAATCATGTTGCGCGTCGGTTATTGGGACGACGACGACTTGCACTGGGTGCAGCCATGTCGGGAAAGCTCCCGCATAGAGCTCGATCAGATAGGCAACCATTCTCTCGAAGGCGCCAAACGCGCCCCGGTGAATCATCACCGGTCGCTGTCGTGATCCGTCCTCGGCTACATACTCGAGCTCGAACTTCTTCGGCAGCTGGTAGTCAACCTGCACCGTGTTGTTCGTGAATTCACGCCTGTGAGCATCCATGACCTGGAAGTCAATCTTTGGGCCGTAGAAGGCGGCTTCGCCAAGGCCGACTTTGTACGGAAGATTCAGGCTTTCCAAAGCCTCCTTAAGCATCGCTTCGGCGCTCTCCCACTCTTCGTCGGTGCCAGCCCATTTGGTTTTTACGGTGTCGCGCACTGATAAGCGATACCAGTAATCGTTGACCCCAAGCACGCCCATGAAGTAATTCGCCAACTGGAGAGCACCCTTGACCTCTTCCACAACCTGATCCGGCGTGCAGAAGATGTGGGCATCGTTGAGATTGAACGACCGCACGCGCACCATTCCCATCAGCTCGCCTGATTTTTCAAGCCGGTAGTTCTGGCCGAGCTCCGCGATTCTTAGCGGCAAGTCGCGATAGCTGTGCAAGTCGTGTCCATATACGAGGATGTGGTGAGGGCAGTTCATGGGCCTCAGCTCGAGCTCTTCGCCGTCCTCGAACCTCATAGGCGGGTACATGGTGTCGTGGAACAGTTGCCAGTGCCCACTTTGACGATAAAGGTCGAGTTTCGCGACGTGTGGCGTGATTACGTGCTTATAGCCGCGCCGTAGTTCCTCGTCCACGATCCATCTCTCGAGCTGGCGCCGAATCGTCGCGCCATCTGGTAGCCAGATCACCTGGCCGATCCCGACGCGCTCGTCCAGGGCGAACAGCTTCAGCTCCTTGCCCAGCTTCTTGTGGTCACGTTTATCGGCCTCCTCGAGGAACTTCATGTGCTCCTCGAGCTCCTTCTGCGAGGGCCACGCGGTGCCGTAGATCCTCGTCAGCTGGGGCTGCTTCTCGTCGCCGCGCCAGTACGCGCCGGCGACGCGCAGCAACTTGAACGCCTTCAATTCCTTGGTGGACTTCACATGCGGACCACGACACAGGTCGAGGAACTCGCCCGTTCGGTACACGCTCACCTCGTCGCCCTCGACCTTGTCGTTGATGAGCTCGAGCTTGTAGTCCTGGCCGCGCTCGCGAAACTCGGCGAGCGCCGACTCGCGGCTCACTGTGTCGTGGACGAAAGGCCTGTCCTCCTGCGCGATCCGCCTCATGCGCGATTCGATGGGCGCCAGGTCCGCCTCGGTGATTGGCCGGTTGAACGCAAAGTCGTAGTAGAAGCCGTCCTCGACCGGCGGGCCGATCCCATACCTCGCGTCTGGGTACAGCTCCATGACCGCGGCGGCCAGGAGGTGGGCCGTCGAGTGCCGCAGGACGTGCAGGGGATCCTCAGTGGATTCGTGGTCGCCGTATTCGCCCATGCGGTCGTCCAGTATATGGACGCTCATGGACCCGGCCTCCGTCGTCGACGCTCTTGGTTACCCCGCCGCCGGACTTGGCATCCTCATCGAGAGCGCAGGCGTGCCCTTTCCGGGTGAGGCGCTGCTGCTGGCCGCGGCGGCCTGGGCCGCCGCACGCCATCACAGCATCGTTCTCGTCATCCTGTTCGGCTTCCTGGGCGCCACTGCAGGCTCGAACATCGGCTACTACCTGGGCTATCGCGGGGGCCGGCCATTCGTGGAGCGGTTCGGCAGCCTGTTTCACATCCGGCCCGACCACATCGCGCGGTCCGAGCTCTTCTTCGCCAGGCACGGAGATAAGGCCATCCTCGCCAGCCGCTTCATCCTTGGGCTCCGCACCTGGGGATCGATGCTCGCCGGAATGTCGAGGATGCCGGTCTGGCGCTTCGAGGTCTTCAGCGCACTCGGCGCCCTGGGGTGGTCGATCGTGATTGGGTTGGCCGGTTACCTGCTCGGCGACAACCTGCCACTCATCGGATCGGTCCTGCGCACGCTCGGATTCGGCGGCCTGGTGCTGGTGGTCCTCATTGCGATAACGGTTCTGGTGATGAGGGACCGCGCCGCCCGGCGATGAGGACGGCAACGCCGCCGATGATCAGCAGGGCGCCCAGCCCGCCGATCACGTGCGCAGTGCCGATGGTGTCCGACAACGCGGCTGCCGCGAGAACCGGCAGAGCAGTAACTCCGTTGATCACCATATAGAGGAGGGCGAAGATCCGGCCGCGGATCTCGTCGCTCGTGGTCTCCATCAAATAAGTGATCGCCGGGATCATGATCGCGCCGAACTCAATCCCGAGGAGGAGGCTGAAAGCGGCTCCTGTCAGCCGGGCGTGGACGCGGAGGTCGGGCAGCTGGTTCATCGCTTGCGGCACCGCCGCCAGGGCAAGCATCGTGATGCCGTTCGCGATCAGCGAGCCGATGAGGAGGCGCGACCTGTCGACGTTGCGGACGAACTGTCCCAGGAGGACTGCGCTCAGGATCGCTCCGCCAGTGGCCGGACCCAGGATCACATAGCTGTCCTGGGGCGCGATGCCGATGACGTTGCTGACGTATGCCGGCGCGAGGGCGAAAAGCATGAACAGCACGAGCACCGCGATGCTGACCTGGCCGAAGGCCAGCATCAGACCTCGCGATGCGCGGAGGGCATCGATGCCCTCCTTCATGTCGACCCAGACACGATGGAACCGGTTGCGGCTCGCCGCCACCGGCGGTTCAGTGGTCCGCTCGAGGCCTGGTATGTCTGACGCAAAGATGAAAGTGGCGCCGACGATCAGGAGTGCCGCGGCCAGCCAGTACGGCGCGTACAGGTCGATTCGCGACACGATCGGAGCCAGCGCCCCGCCGACCACCAGAGTCAAGACCATGGTGAGCAGCGCCATCGAGTTGGCGGTGATGAGCGCGGAGCGCGGCAGGATTGTCGGGATCACAGCTGCTTCCGCCGGCCCGAACAGCTGGCCGACCGCGGAGAAGATGAAAGTGATGACCAGGAGGTGCACAAAGTCGCCGCGAAGCTGGGGCACCAGCGCGGCCAGGGGGATGAGCGCAACTGCGCCTGCGCGGCCGAGGTTGCACCAAAGCATGATCTGCTTGCGATCGACGCGGTCGGCGATGACCCCGGCGGGTGGCGCGAACAGCACCGCAGGCACCGTGTAGGTGAGCAGGGTGACGGCGACCGGCGTGCTTCCACCCGATATCTCGTAAGCGAGGATGATCAGCGAGAACAGAAGGAACTTGTCGGCCAGCTGCGCCGCGAGCTGCGCAAACCAGATATTTCTGAACGTCGTGTTGCGGAGGACCGCTCGAAAGCCACCGGGGCTCTCGACGTCAAACTTGAATGGATCGGCCTTGAATGGATCGGCCATCGCGGGTCAGGATACTAACCGGCGAATCTGCGATATAGCGCTTCCCATTCCTGGAGACTCAGGGTTTGGGCGCGGCGCTCTGGGTCGATGCCCGCATCGCTGAGGCGCGCGGCAGCGGCCTCAGTGCCGATCCCCGCGATCCGGCCCAACGCTCCGCCCAGCTGCTTGCGCCGGAACTGGAACACCGACTCGACAAGCCTGAAGAAGGCATCCATGTCGGGAACTTTCACTGCGGGCTCATCGCGGACCTCGAGCAGTACAAGGGCCGAATCGACGCGCGGCTCTGGCGTGAACGCCGCGGCGGGAATCGTCATTCCCAATCGGGCTTCGGCAAAGACCTGCACGGCAACGGTGGCAAGGCTCGCACCCGTGGTTGCCGTCCATCGCTCCGCGACCTCCTTCTGCACCAGGAGAGACATTCGCCGCGGGCGCGGCGGCTGATCGAGAAGCTTGCGGATCAGGGCGCCAGTGAGGTTGTACGGGATGTTTCCGACCACCACCTCGCCCCCCTTCGGATACCTCTTCGCGAGGTCGAGCTTGAGGATGTCTGCCTCCACGACCTCCACCCCATCGCATCCGCCGACCACCTCGCGTAGCGCAGGGATCAGCGTGCGATCGAGCTCGACAGCGGTTACCCGAGGATGGCGGTCGGCCAGAGCAATCGTCAAGGTGCCCACGCCGGCCCCTACCTCGACCACCTCGTCGGACTGGCTGCCGCCGGCCGCCGCCACCTGGTCCCGCAGGTCGCGGTCGATCAAGAAGTTCTGCCCCAGTCGGTGCTTCAGGTTGATGCGATACCGCCGCAGGAGCTTCGAGAGCTGGTCGGGGTCGGCTGGATCGATCACGTCATCCGGCTGAAGACGCGCAATGCGTTGTCTTCCTCGAGCTTCGCGAGATCATTCAAGCCGGTGCCCCGAAGCTCCGCCACGAGCTCCGCGGTGTCGGTCAGGTACGCCGGCTGGTTGGGCACCCCCATCCTCTTGTGCGCATTGCCGAACGGCGAATCGGTCTCGAGCAGAAGACGATCCGCCGGGCACTGTTTGACCACATCACGCAGCGTGTGGCGGCTTGGACGGGTGACCAGACCGGCGAAACCAAGGCTGAAGCCGTGGTCGAGAAATCGCTCGGCCCACTCCCACTCCAGCGCGAAGTAATGCATCACACCACGGAGCCCCGGATGGGAGTCGAGGACCTCCAGGATTTCGGTGGCGGCGCCACGATTGTGGATCGAGACAGGGAGATCGCGAGCCTCAGCCAGCTCACACAGCGCGTGCAATCGCGATACCTGCAGGTGGCGTGGCGGGGCGCCTGCCTCCTCGAAGTCGAGGCCGACCTCGCCGATGGCGACGACCCTCGGGTCGTGGGACAGCTCGTGCAAAACATCGATGTCTGGCGGCGATGGCTCCGTTGGGTGATGGCCCACTCCCGCCCACACCTCGGCGTGGCGGTGCGCGAGCGCTATCGCAGTCCGGCTTCGGTCGGCGTCGACGCCCATCGTCACCATGCGGGTGACGCCTGCAGCCGCGGCAGCGCTCACCACTGCTGATGAATCGCCCAGCTCCTCGAGGTGGAGGTGGGTGTCTACGAAGATGCTGCGCCCGGCCCTTCCTCGACGACGTCGTCGAGGCGCTTGAATAGGGCCACCGGCTGCGGCAGCGGATGACCGGGCGCCAGCTCCGACACGTGCCAGCGGTCCGAAATCGGATAGTCCCCTGTGATCACTCGATGGACCAGCCCGTCCTCGCTGACTTCGCGAACCTCCGGCTGAGGCGCTATGACGTCCGTGTAGCCGAGCATCTCGTGCAGCTTCTGTGACGAGAACGGCAGGAACGGGGTGAGCATCAGCTTCAGGTTGTCGACGCAACGCAGCGCCACATAGAGCACGGTGCCGGCGCGCCCGCGGTCCGTCTTGATCGTGTGCCAGGGCTGCTCGGTTCCAAGGTAGACGTTGACTTTCGCGGCCATCGACATGGCGTACTTCAAAGCCAGTTGGAAGCGTGCTTGGCCGAGTTGAAGGGCAATGTGATCGAGGGCATCCTCGACCTCGGCAATCAATCCGCTGTCAGTGCTCGTGAGCTCCCCAGGCTCTGGTACGGCGCCGAAATTGCGGTGGGCGTTAACCAGCGTGCGATGGACGAGGTTGCCCCACGTCGCCACCAGCTCGTCGTTGTTGCGACGCACGAACTCGGCCCACGTGAAGTCCGTGTCCTGGTTCTCCGGCCCAGCGACCATGAGGTAGTAGCGCAGCGAGTCCGCGTCATACCGCTCGAGCACGTCGTTGACGTATATGACCTGGCCGCGGCTGGTCGACAGCTTCTTGCCACCCATGTTCAAGTACTCGCTCGCCACGATGTCGTCAGGCAGATGCAGGGCGCCGGCGCCCATGAGGATCGCGGGCCACAGCACAGTGTGGAAGGTGATGTTGTCCTTGCCCATCACGTAGTAATGCCATGAGTCGGGGTTCTGCCACCAGTCTTTCCATGCGTCCGGCTCACCTGTTTGCTTCGCCCATTCGATGGACGCCGAGAGGTAGCCGATCACAGCGTCAAACCAGACGTAGATCTTTTTGTGAGGATTGTCCGCCCAGTCGGGGAGCGGCACGGGGACGCCCCAGTCCAGGTCCCGAGTGATCGCTCGCGGCTTCAGGTTACGCACGAACTCGAGCGAGTACTTGCGCACGTTTGGCCGCCAGTTGTCGTGGCGCTCAATCCACTCTTTCAGTTGTTCTCCGAAAGCCGGGAGGTCGAAGAAGAAATGCTCGGTCTCGCGAAACTCCACAGGTGCATCGCTGCCGCGCTGATGAGGGTTGATCAGGTCTATAGGGTCCAGCTGGTTGCCGCAGTTGTCGCACTGGTCGCCACGGGCATCTGGAAAGCCACAGATCGGACACTTGCCCTCGATGTAGCGGTCGGGAAGCGTGCGGCCGCTCACCGGATCGAAGGCGCCCATCTGCGTCTTCTTGACGAGGTAGCCGTTCTCGTGCAGCTTGAGAAACAGGTCCTGGGTCACGCGGTAGTGGTTGGCCGTCGTCGTCCGAGTAAAGATGTCGTAGGTCATGCCGAGGCGGCGTAAGTCCTCGACGATAACCGCATTGTTCTCATCCACGAATTCGCGTGGCGGAATGCCCTTCTTGTCAGCCTCATAGGTGATTGGCGTGCCGTGCTCGTCGGTTCCGCTCGCCATGAGCACACGCGAGCCGCGCAATCGCTCGAAACGAGCGAGCACGTCGGCAGGTACGGCAAAGCCGGCCACGTGGCCGATGTGGCGAGGGCCGTTGGCATAAGGCCAAGCCGGCGCGACGAGAACGGTTCTTCTTTCAGGCGCCACTAGGTGGACAGTATCGGCCAGCGAGGAACCCGATCTCATCGGCTCGGGACGCCGATGCGTGCGTTAGGGGGCCCGGCCTGCGTCGTTACGCATCTACCGATGCGCGCCTCCTACGCCACCCCTGCCTTCGCCTCGACGCCCCGACCGGTCCCCTTCGGGGACCTGCCGCGATATCAGGTCCCTGGTGGCCGATCCCGTCCACTGATCACAAGGGTAAACTCGCCGCGCGCGCGGTCACCCAGGGCCGACCTCACCTCGGCCGCGGTGCCGCGAAGAACCTCCTCGTGAAGCTTGGTCAGCTCGCGCCCGACTGTGAGGTGGCGCTCGGGCAAAACCTCGGCGATCAGCGCGAGCGATTTCGCGACGCGATAGGGCGAGTCGAAGGCGACGGCCGGTCGTGGATCGCCAACCAGCGTCGCGAGCAAGCGGCGCATCTCCCCCGGCTTGCGCGGCAGATACCCGACGAAGGTGAATCCCGGCCCGCTGTACCCCGCGATCGACAGCACGGCGGTTACCGCGCTTGGACCGGGGATCGGTACGACGGTGTGGCCGGCTGCCCACGCCGCCTCGACCAGAGCCTGACCTGGGTCTGAGACTGAGGGGGTCCCCGCATCACTCACGAGTGCGACGTCGTGCTCGTCGAGCGCGGCCAGCACTCTTGGCAGGCCGCGGCGCTCGACCGGCGCGCGGTAGCTGATCAGCGGCTTGCGGATTCCATGGCGCGCCAGCAGGCGTGCGGTGATGCGTGTGTCCTCGGCGGCGATGGCGCCGACCTCGCCGAGGACGCGTACCGCGCGTGCTGTCGTGTCCTCGAGGTTGCCGATGGGCGTGCCGATGACAAATAGCCGACTCACCGATCGGCAGAGACCTGGGCGTCCCCTCCGGCCCTTCGGCCCACCTCCCCGGCGAGCGGCGAGGACGATTCAACGTCAAGCCATCCGCCAACCTGGTCGGCGATCTCCATTGCCGGCCCGACGAATCGTGAAGCGGGCGGCAGGACGTCGAGGAATGCCTTGCCGTAGTCCTTGCCCAGGATGCGGTTGTCGAGGATGACCACGGCGCCTCGGTCGGTGGAACGCCGGATCAGCCGCCCGAAGCCCTGCTTCAACCGCAAGGCCGCTTGCGGCAGAGCCAGCTGCGCGAAAGCGTCGCGCACCTGCTCGGCGCGTGCCGCGTACACGGGCTCCGTGGGCACGGGAAACGGCAGGCGCACCATGATCACGCAGCTCAGCCGTTCGCCGGGCACGTCGATGCCCTCCCAGAAGCTTGCGGTGCCGAGAAGGAGCGGGCGCTCGGCCTCCTCGAACGCCTTCAAGAGGTGGCGGCGCTGGCCGTCGATGCCCTGACCGAGTATCAAAACCTCGTCCAGGTCGATCCGATGTTTGAGGGCTGCATGCACGTCGCGCAGCTGCCTGTGCGATGTGAACAGCACCAGGGTGCGCCCACCGACGCGACTCGCCACAGCGGCGATCACGTCCTCGACGTGTCGATCGAAATCCGGGTGCTCGGGCCCTGGTAGGTCCGTGGGCAAGCAGACGAGCGCCTGGTGCAGGAAATCGAAAGGAGACGGCAGGATCAGCTCCTCGGCCTCGGAGCTGAGGCCGACTCGCGAGCGGAAGTAATCGAACGTCCCGCCCACGGCCAGCGTTGCGGAGGTGAAAACCGTCGACCGTCGCTCGGTGTAGACACGATCGCGAAGCAGCATGCCGACGTTGATCGGAGCCGCGCGAAGGACGAGGTTGTCGGTGCGAGCGAACAGCGTGAACCAGTACACGCGATTGGGGTCCGGCGACACGAGCGCCTCACCCAGCAGCGCGGCGGCGCCATGGAGCCGCCCCCGGATGATCTCGAGCTCTCTAACCC
>DATCPU010000120.1:0-2764 GCA_036569925.1 Candidatus Dormiibacterota bacterium | reverse complement strand
GAACACAAGAGAGTAGCCCCGCCCGGGTCGGTTGACCAGATCGCATGGGATGTCCAGCTGCCTCAGCAGCTTGCGAACCCGCCGGACGTAGTTCCGGACCTCTTCTGGAAATAGAGAAGGTTCGCCCCATGCTTGGCCGAGGATCTGGCCCACGGTGAAGTAGCGGTGCGGATGATCGAGCAGGAACTGAAGGAGCTGAAACTCACGGATGGTCAACGTGACTTCGCCACCTTTGAACCTGATCACGCGCCCTTCGGGATCGAGCCAAAGGCCGTGTAGATCCCAGATGCGCTGGTACCAGAGCTCAAGTCGCAGTTGATACCCCTCCCTCTGACTCTCGATGATCCTGACGTCAGCCTCCGCTGCCATCCGCGCGACTGGATGCAGCTTCGTCACATCGCGTTTGACTCGCTCGAGGATTCCTCGTTTGAACTCCAGGAGATCCGCATAGATGCTCATCCAGTGGCGGGCATCCTCCCAGTGAGTGGTTTCGATGTGCTCACCTTCTAGCGGTTGGGAAGGTGTCCCCATTAATGCGGGATCGCTGGTTTCGTCGTGGTCCGCTCAAACTCCCCACGCACATCCCGATCTTGGCTTTGGGGGAGTGTGTCCGAGGCCCGATGCACGTTCGGAGAATGTGGCACCGAGCACTGGCCCTTGTCAGCAAAAATCGCTTATTCGCCGCATGACAATTGTTGCGCCCGAGGCATTCTGATCGCTAGGTGAGCCGGGGTTTGCCGACCGGCACCCCGAACAGGTGACGTTTGGCCCCTGTGGGTTGACTTCTCGACCTCAATACTCGACAAGTGGTAGTCCAGCATTCAGTGCATATCAACCGCCCCATCGAGGCGGTCAGCGCGGCTCTCGCAACCGTGCCATCAGGTTGGATTCCAAGCCTGGTTGGCCCCAGCCCTGGCGCAGCCGGCGAATCGTCCGCAGGCATCGGACTCCGGACGAAGGTGAGCATCGAGCTCGGCGCACCGAAGACCTCCGGCATGTGGACTGAGATTCCGATCACCTGGCAGGCGTCATACATCGGGGGGCCGTTTCCGTTGATGACAGGGAAGCTCGAGGTCGCGCCAAATGAAGGGCCTTTCGCGACGCTCACGGTCTACGGCTCGTACGAACTGGCTCCAGAAGGGGTTGGCCCGTACCTCGGCGAAGGTCTCCTCCGACAGGTCGCCCAGGCCAACGTCGAGGAAGTTGCCGAGTCGATCGCTGGGCGGCTCGACTCCGCGGCCGCGGCCTACTGAGCCTCTGTCCCAAATCGCGGGGGCCCTTCGGCCCTCGATGCGCCGAGGCGACGGGAACAGTCTGGAGGCCGGCGATGTGACGCCAGCCCAACCTGGTCTTCCAGCAACGAAAGGGAAAGAAAATGAAAGCACTCGTTTATCACGGTCCCGGTCAGAAGTCCTGGGATACGGTCCCCAGCCCAACAATCCAGCAGCCCACCGACGCCATCGTCAAGATCGACACTGCGACGATCTGCGGCACCGACCTGCACATCCTCAAAGGCGATGTGCCTGCGGTGAAGCCAGGAACCATCCTCGGGCACGAGGCGGTCGGCACCGTCGTGGAGACCGGTTCCGCAGTCACCAACTTCCAGATTGGGGACCATGTCCTGGTGTCCTGCATCACATCGTGTGGGAGCTGCAGGTTCTGCAAGGAGGCCCGTTACGGTCAGTGCATCGGCGGCGGCGGGTGGATCTTCGGCCACCTCATCGACGGGCTCCAGGCCGAGTACGCCAGGGTTCCGTTCGCGGACAACTCCCTCTACAAGATCCCGTCGGGACTCACCGACGAGCAGGTACTTTTCCTGTCCGACATCCTCCCGACCTCGTTCGAGGTGGGAGTCCTCAACGGCGGCGTGAAGCCAGGCGACACCGTGGCCATCGTCGGCGCCGGCCCGATCGGCCTGGCTGCAGTCATGACCGCGAAGCTCTACACGCCCGCGCACATCGTGGTCATCGACCTCGACGACGGCCGGCTGGCCAAGGCCAAGGAGTTCGGCGCAGACGTCACCATCAACAACGGGCGGGAGGACGCGGTCAAGCGAGTTTTCGAGCTGACCGGAGGTTTCGGAGCCGATGTCGCGGTTGAAGCCGTCGGCATCCCCTCCACCTTCGAGCTGGCGGCGGAGCTGATTCGCGCGGGCGGCAAGCTCGCAAATGTCGGAGTGCACGGCAAGCCCGCAACTCTTCACCTGGAGAAGCTCTGGATCAAGGACGTGACCATCACGACCGGGCTAGTCGACACGCGCACCATCCCCCAGCTGCTCTCGCTGATCGAGGGCGGCAGGCTCGACCCGACGGTGCTCGCCACCCATCGCTTCCCGATGGACCACGCCATGGAGGCATACGAAGTGTTCGGCAATGCCGCCAAGACCCTTGCGCTCAAGGTGGTTCTCGAAGGAACTGCAGTGGCAAACCAGAAGAGCTCGAAGGTCGGGGTCACAGCCTCGGCCTGACTTCTTGGCCGGGGCGTAGCGCCCCGGCCAAACCTCCTTCTTTTAATGCCGGTCTGTGGCGGCTAGACTGCAGCGGAGAAATCTGCGGGTAGGCGGCCGGCCCCGCCGGCGAAGGAAGGAGCGATGTACGGGAAGCACACCACTCATAAGGTGATCGCCGCGGTCGGGGTCCTCGGGCTGTTGGTCGTCGCTTGCGGTGGACGCACCACCGGCGGGACGCAGGGCGGGCAGCAGCTGGCCGTCACCACCAAGGCCGGCACCAAGCCCGTCGATAAGGTTGTCTGGGCTGTCTACCGC
>DATCPU010000119.1:0-16757 GCA_036569925.1 Candidatus Dormiibacterota bacterium | reverse complement strand
GCCTGTCCCCAGGACCTCAACCCATGCAACGGCTTCAACCCGAGCCCGGTAATGGCCCGAATCCTCACGTAGGGTCAGGCAGATGAAGGCAAAAACGTCCGACGGCATCGAGATCTACTACGAGGAGGAGGGCCAAGGTCTACCGCTCCTCTTCATCCACGAGTTTGCCGGCGACCATCGGAGCTGGGCGCCGCAGATCCCTCGCTTCGCGAGCGCGTACCGATGCATCACATACGCTGCGCGGGGCTATCCGCCCTCGGACGTCCCGGCTCACGCGTCAGCCTATTCCCAGGGGCGCGCAGTCGATGACGCAGTCGCGGTCCTCGATGCGGCCAACGCTGAGTCGGCTCACGTGGTCGGCCTCTCGATGGGCGGCTTCGCCGCCCTGCACCTCGTCCTGGGTCATCCGCACCGCGTTCGATCGGCAGTGGTGGCGGGTGTTGGATACGGGTCGCCGCCCGATAAAAATGAGCAGTTTCGTAAGGAGAGCCACGCCCTCGCCGCCGCTTTCGAGGCGCAGGGCTCGGCCAAGGTGGCGGAGACATACGCCATCGGGCCTGCGCGGGTGCAGCTTCAGAATCGGAACCCGGAGGCCTGGCGCGAGTTCGCCACAGCGCTCGCGGAGCATGACCCGACAGGCGCTGCGCTCACGATGCGCGGCGTTCAAGCCGCCCGGCCTTCTCTTTATGGCCTTCAGGACGAGCTGCGCAGGGTGCGCACGCCGGTCCTGGTCCTGTCGGGCGACGAGGACGAGGGCAGCCTCGAGCCGTCCCTCATGCTCAAGCGGACGATCCCCACGGCGGGCCTGCAGATCCTTCCCCGCACCGGCCACACCGCAAATCTCGAGGCCCCGGAAGAGTTCAACGATGCGGTCGCCGCCTTCCTCTCCTCCGTCGGCAGCGGCGAGTGGCGAGAGCGAGACCCGCGCGCGCAGACAACCTCGATCATGGGAGTCGTGCGCACCTAGCGGGCGATAGCACCTCGCCGCGCAGCGGCCAAGCCGGCGCCTAGCTGGGCGGCGCAGATCGCGATCATCGCCACGATGGCCAGCGTCCATCCGCCGCTGACGGAATGCAGCAAGCCCGCAACCAGCGGGCCGAGGGCCGAGATCATGTAGCCGATCCCCTGCGCCATGCTCGACAGCCGTCGCGCGATGACCTCGTCCTGGGCCCGGGAGGCCATGAGCAGGAGGGTGAGGCTGAACGTGCCGCCGGTGCCGATGCCGAGCAGCGTCGCCCACGCCAGCGGTATCACGGTGGGTGCGACCAGCACGCCGGCGAGGCCGATGAGGATCAACACCGAGCAGCCGACCACCACCGCCTGAGCGTTGCCAGTGCGCTGCGCGAGCAGCGGCGCGGCGAAGTTCCCGGCAATACCCACGGCCGATAGAACCGCGAGCACAGCACCCGCGGCGACCGGGCTTGAGCCGTGGTCACGATAGATGGTGGGGAGCCACGACAGCAGCGAGTAGTAAAGCGCCGATTGCAGGCCGAAGAAGAGGGTGATCTGCCAGGCCCGGACGTCTCTCAGGAGGCCGACATCCCCTCCGGCGGTGCGAGCGCCTGGCAACGGATTGCGAAGCTGCGGCAGCCACACCGCGAACGCGACGCCGGCGGCCACGGCCCAGATGGCCAGGGCCAACGGCACGGAGCCGCCCAGCGCACTCGCCAGCGGCACAGTCAATCCCGCCGCCAATGCAGCGCCGATGGACAGCGCCATCGTGTACGCCGCCGTCATCTGACCCAGATGCTCTGGAAATCGCCGGCGAAGGACGCTGGGCATCATCACGTTCATAACGGCGACCGCCAACCCGCACAGGACGGTGCCGGCAAACAGCGACACGTTCGGCCACCACGGGCGCAACGCAAGACCGGCGCAGAGCGCTGCGCACATCGCCAGCAGGACCCGCTCCTCACCGAGGCGCGCCGAAAGTGGGGGCCCGGCGAACGCGGCGAGGCTGAAGCACACCACGGGGATCGCCACCAGCAACGAGCGCTCGAAATCGTTCAGTGAGAGATCGCGCAGCACTGGCGGGACCTCGGCCACTGCGATTCGCAGGTTCAGCGCGAGCAGGATGATGCCCGCCGCTGTGAGCTTCCTCAGCGCGACTTCCGGATGAGCGACAGCACTCGTTCTGGCGTAAAGGGAAGCGCGGCGTCCGGCACCGAGAGCGCGTCCGCGATCGCATTCGCAATGGCTGCCGTCGACCCGATCGTCCCGCCTTCGCCAATGCCCTTCGTTCCGAGCTCGTGGACGGTCGAGGGCGTGACGAGGTGCGTGATCTCGACCGCCGGGACCTCGCCGGCCGTCGGGATCAGATAGTCCATGAAGCTGCCGCTGAGGAGCTGGCCGTCGGAGCCGTAGCTGATCTCTTCCAGCAGTGCGGCGCCAAGGCCCTGGGCGATGCCCCCGACCACCTGGCCGTCGACGATCGTTGGGTTGATCACGGTGCCGCAGTCGTCCGCGACGACGTAGCGACGGACCTCAACCGCGCCCGTTCCAGGATCGATCTCGACCAGGCAGGCGTGGGTGGCGTATGGGTGTGAGGCCTGGACCGGATCGTAGGTGACCGAGACGTCGAGCGAGTAACCGCCATTCTCGGACGGGTCCGCCGCTGCCAGCTGAGCCAGCGTGACGCCGGCCGCTTCGCCGTCGACCAGGATCTCCGAGCCTCCGATCGACAGTCGCTGGACAGGCTGGTCCAGGCGCCATGACGCTGCGTTGAGAATCTCGGCATGAAGCTGCCTGGACGCACGATGGGTGCAGGTCGCGGCAGTCACAGAGCTGCGGCTCATGAACGAGCCGGTGCCCCGACCGACCTTGGCGGTGTCGGTCTGCTCGACAATCACGCTCTCGGCCGCGACGCCGAGCTCGGCGGCTGCCACCTGGGCAAAAGTCGTCTGGACCCCCTGCCCGATGGCGGGACAGCTGGTCTGGACGCGTACCCTTCCGTCCTCTCCCACCCAGACACGCGCTGTGTCGGTGCCTGGAATCCCGACCATGCCGCGCGCCTGGAAGGTGGAAGAACCGGCGCCGGTGAACTCGACATAAGAGCTCAGCCCGATTCCGACCAGCCGCCCGTCCTCGCGTGCGCGCGCCTGCTCGCCGCGGGCGCCTTCGTAATCAAACGCGGACAGCGCGACCTCCAGGGCGTGCGGAAAATCGCCGGACTCGTAAGGATGGCCGGTAACCGCCGTGTACGGCATCTGCGCTGCGGTGATGAGGTTGCGTCGCCGCACCTCTGCCGGGTCGATGCCAAGGCGCACCCCGATGAGGTCCATGAGCCGTTCGTGCGTCAGCACCGCCGTGACCATTCCCACGCCGCGGTAAGGGCCCTCCGGGCATTTGTTGGTCGCGATCGCGTACGAGTCGTACTCGTAATCCCGGATGTCGTAGGGGCCGGGGATGAGCCCTGCGCACGTCATCGGGTCAAGCAGGGGGCCGTGTGGCCGGATGCCGTACGCGCCGATGCTCGAAAGCACTGTGGCGCGAAGGCCGAGCACGCGGCCATCCTTCTGGACGGCAGCGCTGAACCGGACCTTCTGGTCGCGCGCGTGGTTCGACGCCTGCAGGTGCTCAGATCGGTCCTCGATCCACTTGACAGTCGTCTTGAGGCGCAGGCTGATCCAGGACAGCAGGATCTCCTCTGTGTACACGTGCGCCTTCAGGCCGAATCCGCCCCCGACGTCGGAAGCGATGACGCGAACGCGCTTGGGGTCGAGCTGAAGGCTCTCCGCGATCGCCTCCGCGACCAGGTGCGGCGCCTGGGTCGAGCTCCAGGCGACCACCCCACCCGAACCATCGGGCATCGCGATCACGCCACGCCCTTCCATCGGTGCAGCCGATACGCGCGGGTGGACCACCTCGCCCTCGACCACGACGTCGGCGTGCGCGAACGCCTTGTCGACATCCCCCATGGTGCGGTGGCCCAGGAAGTACCTGTTGTCCGGCACCGCGTCATGCACCAGCGCTGCGCCTTCCGACATCGCGTCCTCGAACGTGATCACCGGCCTGAGTGGCGCCAGGTCGACCAGGATCAGGTCCAGCGCATCCTCGGCCTGATAGCGGTTGCCGGCCACCACGACCGCCACGATCTCGCCGACGAACCGCACGCGGTCGGCAGCGATGATGGGGCGGTCCGGCGCGACGGCGCCCGGGGTGGTGAGGTGGACCCGCATCGGATCGCACGTGCCCTGCAGGTCCGCCGCGGAGTAGACCGCGATGACGCCGGGCGCCAGGCGAGCCGCAGCGGTGTCGATGTCGCCGATACGGGCGCTGGCCATCGGGCTGCGGAGCATCGCGACATGGAGATGGCCTTCTGGCTTCAGGTCGTCGACGAACCTGGCCAGGCCGCGCAGCAGCGGCCCGTCCTCAAGGCGCGGCAAGCTCGTTCCGATCGGCCCGACTTGAGCCCTCAGCCCCTCAGTCATGTCTTCAAAGTCTTGACAGTCCCGTCAATTAGTAATACAAATCACCGATATCGGCAAGCGGGTGATTCGGCGCGACAAAGTGGTGCAGCCGGTAGGGGGCACGTCCCTGGCCAACAGAGCCCGCGAATCAATTCTGCATTCGATTCTCGAACGTCGCTTCGAGGACAGCCGCCTCCCGCCTGAGAATGAGCTCGCCGACATGCTGGGTGTCAGCCGCACGACGGTTCGCTCGGCGCTGCAGTCTCTGGAGCAACATGGTGTGCTCACCCGCAGCCCGCGTCGGGGGACCCAGGTGCACGGCCGCCTCAGCCCGTCGATGGTCGCCCTGCAGCGCCTCATCGGCTTCACGCGAATGCTCGAGGAGCAGGGCTACACGGTGGAGACCCTCACCAACCCAAGGATCACGACCACGCCACCGGACGAGGTGCTCAAAGCCCTCGACGCCGCAAAGGGAACCCCCGTTTATGAGATCGACAGGCTGTTCGTGGCCAGCGGCAAGCCGGCGATCTGGGCCATCAACTACATCAGGGCCGACCTGTTCGGCGAGCCACCCACCGACGACCAGCTCGCGCAATCGCCGTTCGACATGGGCGACCTGCTGATCAGCGGCCCTGTCGACCAGGCGCTCGTGGAGCTGGTGCCCAGCAAAGCGACGAAGGAGGTGGCCAAGCAGCTCGGCCTGAAGCCGGCCGAGGCCTACCTTCTCTTGAAGGAATTTCATTTTGCGGAATCCGGGGAGGTCCTCGGCTTCAGCTTGATCCACGTCAACGACCACTTTGTTCGATTCCGTTTGCACCGGGGCGGGCGATGAAGGCTACCGCGGACGCGATCGATCCGGTGGCCGTCAACGGGATCGGCACCTCGCCATTGCGCAAAGAGGACTGGCCGCTTGTGCGTGGCGAGGGCACTTTCGTCGCCGACTTCAAGCGCCCGAACATGGTCCATGCATTTGTCGTCCGCAGCCCGCTGGCGCATGCGCGCTTCACCGCCATCGATCGCAAGGCCGTGCTCGCCGCGCCTGGCGTCGTGGACGTGATCACCGCCGCGGATCTGCCTGATCGTGGCCGGCCGATCCCGACCCGCCAGTTCGCCGACGAGGGCTCGAACCGTTTTCTGCAGCAACCGCTGGCCGATGGCGTTGTGCGCTATTCGGGAGAGCCGGTGGCCGTAGTGATCGCCGACTCGCGCTACCAGGCCGAAGATGCGGCGGAGCTGCTTGACATCGAGTACGAGCGGCTCGACGTCGTGCTCGACCCTGACGACGCCGTGGCGGAGGCTGCGCCGCTGCTGCGACCGGAGGCCGGCACCAACGTGGCCGGCCACCTGCTGGTCGAGGTCGGCAATATCGATGAGGCGTTCGCCCAAGCCGACCTGGTTATCAGGGAGACGTTCCGCATTCAGCGCCACGCGGCGGTTCCACTCGAGACCCGCGGTCTGCTCGCAGAATACGACGCCGAAACCGAGTCGCTCACGGTTTGGGGAGCGGCCAAGATTCCGCATGTCAACCGCGGGATCCTGGCCCGTCTGCTCGGTTGGAGCGACGTGAGCAGGGTGCGGATGGTCGAGCTGCATGTGGGCGGCGGATTCGGCGCGCGCGGCGAGTTCTACCCGGAGGACTTCCTCATTCCATTCGCAGCCATCCGCACTGGCCGGCCCGTGGCGTGGGTCGAGGACCGGGAGGAGAACCTGCGTGCCACCAACCACTCGCGCGAGCAGGTGCATCGAGTCGAGATGGCCTTGAAGAAGGACGGTACGTTCCTGGGTCTGAAGGACAGCTTCATCAACAACACCGGCGCATACGTTCGCACGCACGGAATGACGGTGCCAGGGCTCAGCGTGTCGATGCTACCAGGCCCATACACTTGGCCCGCCTACCGCGGCGAGTTCCGCAGCGTGGTCACCAACAAGACTCCGGGCGGGACCTACCGCTCGCCGGGCAGGTTCGAGATCAACTTCGTGCGCGAGCGCCTGATCGACATGGCCGCACACTCACTCGCCATGGACCCGGTGGACATCCGGCGCCTCAACCTGATCGACAAAGCGAGCTTTCCGCACGACGTTGGCACCCTGTACGACGGGCACCCGGTCATCTACGACAGCGGAGACTATGAGCTGCTGCTCGACAAGGCGCTGGCGGCGTTCGATTACGACGGCCTCAAGCGCTGGCGCCGCGAGCCGGCGGCCGCTGGAATGCGGCGTGGGCTGGGAGTCGGCTTCTTCGTCGAAAAGGCCGGTCCGGCCGAGCGCGAGTACGCGCGCGTGGAGCTGAACGACGAGGGCGATGTCATCGTCTATTCGGGTTCGGCATCGGTCGGCCAGGGGGTGGAGACCATCCTCGCCCAGGTGTGTGTGAGCCACCTCGGGCTGCCTTACGACCGCGTTCGGGTGATTCACGGCGACACGGCCGCGATCCCCGAAGGCATGGGCGCGTTCGGGAGCCGCGCCACGATGCTGGGCGGTGCGGCCGTGATGAGGGCATCGGAGCAGCTGAGGAAGCGGCTCCTGGACGCGGCGGCAGATGAGCTGGAAGCGGCGCCTGCCGACCTCATGCTCACGCCCGCCGGGGTGTCCGTGATCGGGGCGCCTGCTCGCGGGGTCTCGCTGGTGAACCTTCTCAGCGCGAGCGGGGGTCTGATCACCGAGGAGCATCGTTTCGTGTGCGACCTGCTCGCCTTTCCATACGGGATTCACTTCGCGGCAGTCGAGGTCGATCCGGCAACTGGCGCGATCCACATCCACCGGTACGCGGTGGCTTACGACATCGGACGCTGCGTCAATCCGGTGCTCGTCGGGGGACAGATCTCAGGCGGCTTCGCTCAGGGCATCGGCGGCGCCTTGCTCGAGGAGTTCAGCTTCGATGCGAGCGGCCAGCCGCTGTCGGCGAGCTTCATGGACTACCTTCTGCCGACGGCGGAGGAGGTGCCCGATGTCGAGCTGCTCATCACCGAGGATGCCCCATCACCGCTGAACCCACTCGGAGTGAAGGGCGCAGGCGAAGGCGGGACTGCCGCCGTGGGTGCGGCGATCGCCAACGCCGTGTCCGACGCGCTGGGCAGAGAGGTCACTCGCCTGCCGCTTAGTCCGCAGTCTGTAGTTGAGCTGGTGGGGGCATGAAGCCGGCCCAGTTCGAGTACGACGACCCCCAGACCGAGGATGAGGCGCTCGATCTCCTGGCTCGCCATGGTGACGATTGCAAGGTCGTCGCCGGCGGGCAGAGCCTGGTTCCGCTGATGAACTTCCGGCTCGCCCGGCCGGCGCGCTTGATCGACATCAACCGGATCGACTCGCTCAGCTATATCAAGCGTGAGAATGGGCGATTGGTGATCGGAGCGATGGCGCGTCACACGCACCTCGAGCACTCGGAGGAGGTGGCGCAAGGCTGGCCGCTGCTGACTGAGGCGATTGGTTGGGTGGGCCACGCTCAGATCCGAAACCGAGGCACGATCGGTGGCTCGGTGGCGCATGCGGACCCGGCCGCGGAGCTGCCGGCGGCCTTCGCTGCTCTTGACGCGACCTTCCACGTACGTTCGAAGCGTGGCTCGCGGATCATCGGTTGGAACGAGTTCTTCGTCTCCGAGTTCACCACCGCCCTGGCCCCGGACGAGCTGGTGACGGCCGTCGAAGTGCCCGCGCTCGGCCCTAGAACCGGCACGGGATTTGTGGAATTCGCGAGGCGGCACGGGGACTTCGCGGTGGGCGGTGCGGCTGCCACTGTGACCCTCGGCCGCGATGGTGTGTGCGAGAGAGCGACGATCGCTCTGCTGTCAGCCGGACCGGCGCCGATAAGGGCGCAGGCAGCTGAGCGGCAGCTGAGCGGCGCGACGCTCGATGGTGCGGCTATCGCCGCCGCCTCGGCAGAGGCGGTCAAGGGCCTGCGTCCCACGACCGATCTGCACGGGAGCACCGAGTATCGGATCGGCCTGCTGCGAACGATGACCGAACGGGCGTTGACCCAGGCAACGCAGCGCGCGAGGAGCAGCTCATGAGTCGCAGAATCGCGATCGAGATCAACGGCCGCACGGTCGACGGCACGGTCGAGCCCCGCCTACTGCTCGCGGACTTCATCCGTGACAACGCCGGCCTGACCGGCACCCATCTCGGCTGCGAGCACGGCGTGTGCGGCGCGTGCACGGTGCAGCTCGATGGGCAGCCCGTGCGGTCGTGCCTCATGTTCGCGGTACAGGCCCACGGCCACCGCATCGCGACGGTCGAGGGCATGGCCCCGAGCGACTCCTCGCTGCACGCTCTTCAGCAGGCGTTCCACGAATGCCATGCCCTGCAGTGCGGGTTCTGCACGCCCGGCATCTTGATGACGATGGAGGCCTTCCTGCGAGAGGAGCCGGACCCGACGCCTGAGCGCATTCGCAGCGCCCTCGCCGGGAACCTGTGCCGGTGCACGGGCTATCAGAACATCATCACCGCGGTTCGCCTTGCGGCCGATCGGCTGCAGAGCAAAGGGGAATCGGTAGCCGAGGCATTGTGACTTGCTGATCGACGTCCACTCGCACTACATGCCCAAGGCCTTGGCGCGCGCTCTCGAGCTGCGTTCCACGGCGCCTCGGATATTCCACCGTGACGGAAAGATGCTGATCGAGTACGGCGAACGCTCGATTGCCCCTTTGACGCCGGTGTTCTTCGAGCCCGAGCTAATCCTCGAGCAGATGGACCGCGCGCGCATCGACCACGCTGTCCTGAGCGTGTCCATCCCCGGTGTCGATTGGCTCGAGGCGGGTTATGGCGAAGAGGTGGCCCAGGGCGCCAACGAGGAAACGGCTGCGATCGTCGCCCGCAACCCGGATCGTTTCAGCGGGTTGGCGACAGTTCCGCTGCAGGCGCCGCAGCGTGCGGCGGAGGTGCTCCGCCAGGCAGTGGCGCTGGGCCTGCGCGGAGCCATGATCTACTCGAACGTGGCGGGGGCCCACCTCGATGAGCCATCGCGCCGCACCTTCTTCGACGCCGCTTCGTCGCTCGACGTGCCCATCCTGCTGCACCCGACCTATCCGCTATGCGCACCATCAATGTTGGCCGGCGGCATGATCGAGATGACAGGTTTCCTTTTTGACACCACCACCGCGACATTGCGATTGGTATTCGACGGCCTGTTCGAACGGCACCCCGATTTCAAGTTCATCGTGCCGCACGCCGGCAGCCTCATTCCATATTTTGTCGGGCGTATCGACCACTTTGGTCGCGTGCAGAGGCCAGGCTCGACTGGCGCTATCTCGGGCCCCGCGAGCGACCACCTCCGCAAGCTTTACGTCGACACCGTGAGCGAGTGGGCGCCTGCGATGAACCTCTGTTGCGACTTCTTTGGTGCCGACCGGATCATGCACGGGACCGATCACCCCTTCTGGCCGATGGCTCTGGGGCGCCGGTTGCTGGACCAGCTCGATCTGAGCGCCGAAGACCGCGCCAAGATCGAGCACTTGAACGCCGCGCGGCTGTTTCAGATTCAGCTGCCTGCGCGGGAGCGCAGCTGAGAGTGCCGAGGCTGCCACTCGTGCAAGCGGGGACCTCGCCCGCAGTTGACCACCTGTATGCGGAGATCGGGCGTTTGGGGCGCCCGGTGTTGAACCTGTACAGCGTGCTGGCGAATCAGCCACCCGCGCTGGCTGCGTTTCTGGACATGTCGCGCTACGTGCGGTCGGGCTCGAGCCTGGATCCAGGCCTGAGGGAGCTCGCGATCCTCGCCACGGCTCATGAGCTGGGCCAGGATTACGAGTTGGCCCAGCACACCGAGGCCGCGGCAGGTGCTGGTGTGGATCCTGCGAAGGTGGCTGCGCTCATGCCTGGCGGATCGCTCGACGTCCTGACGCCGGCCGAACGAGGCGCAGTGGAGTTCGCTCGTCAGGCCGCACGCACGCGCTCGTGCGACGAGGCAACGTTCAGCCGCCTGCAGTCCGTGTTCTCGACCGAGGAGATAGTGGACCTGGTGATGACCACCGCCTGGTACCACCTCTGTGCGGTGATCCTGGGGTCGCTGCGCATCGAGCTCGAGGCCGGCACCCGATGATCGCCCGTCGGGAGGGCGGCGGCTGGACGCTGATCCGCCAGATGGATCATGCAGGACATTGTGCGGAGTTGGCTCGCGCGTGGCGGGCTGGGCCATTCGGGCGCGATTCAGTGTCCGCGTCCCTTGAATATGCCGCCGGATACCACGACCTGGGCTGGGCCGAGATCGATAAACAGCCGGAGATCGATGTCGAGGGCCGGCCGTGCAACTTCACGCAGATCGATGAGGCGCGCCACACGGAGTTCTACTCCGGTGCGGTGCGTACGATCGCGCTGACGGACCCATCGGCCGCATATCTCGTGAGCCTGCACGCCTCAGGGCTGTACAGCCGGCGATATGGGTGGGCGGGGTTGAAGCCGGTGGACTGGACGGCGATCGGCCCGCGCGGCCGGGCACTGTTGAAAGGCGAGCGCGAATTTCGCGTCGAGCTGTCGGCATCGATCGCGCCGGCGGAGCTCGAGTTCGAAGCGATGTGGCGCAGCTACATGCTGCTCGAGACGTTCGACTACCTGTCGCTTCTGACCTGTTTCGGTTTCGAGAGCTCTAGCTGCGGGCCGGTGCCCGCGGTCGAAGGGCGGTGGGAGCAGCTATCCGTCGGGCGGCTGGGGCCGTCCGAAATCGAGCTTGACCCGTTCCCATTTGCTGGCGAGCGCCTGCAGGTCGATGTTGCGTGCGTGCATCTCGAGCGCACGAGCTTCCGATCGGCCGACGACCTGCGGGCTCAGCTCAGCTCAACAGCACCAGAGATTCGTCGAACCGTGTACCAGGCCAAATCGGGATAGGTCAGGCTTCAATCGCCGTGGGACCGCCGGCGCGGCTTGCCTGACCCAGGTGCCAGCGACCAAGGCCCCACAGGAGGGCCGCCGACCCGGCCAGCGTGGCCAGACCGCCGATTCCCAACCCAATTCGGGCGCCGAACTCCTGGGCGATCCAGCCGACGATGGGACCGCCGATTGGCGTGGTGCCAAGAAACACCATCACGTAAAGAGCCATCACCCGGCCTCTGAATGCGGGGTCGGAGTTCAGCTGCAGGAGCGAGTTGGCAGTGGCCTGGAAGGTGATCATCGCCGCTCCCATCGGCAGCAGAACGAGAAGCTCGATCGGCAAAGTTGGTGCCAGCGCTGCGCCGATCAGCAGGCCGCCGAAGGCGACGCCGGCAAGCGCGAGCAGCCGGTGGGTAGGTCGCGCGCGATTCGCTGACACGAGCGCGCCGACGAATGCGCCCGCACCCATGAAGGACATCAGGAGCCCGAAGGTGCCCGCGCCGGAGTTGAAAACGAACCTCGCCATGAGTGGCATGAGCACCGAGAAATTGAACGCCAGCGTCCCCACCACAAGCATCAGCAGCAGAGGAAGACGAAGCTCCGGCCGGTCCCACGCATAGCGGATGCCGGCTCGGATCTGGCCTCCACCGCGCACTGCCGGCAGGCCGCGATGGAGCTCAGACGGGCGCATCAACAGAAGCGCAAAAACCACTGGGAAGTAGGACAGGCCGTTGTACAGGAAGCACCACCCGGTGCCGACGAGCGCGATCACGACGCCTGCCACCGCCGGGCCGATCACACGGGCCAGCGTGAACACCGCGCTGTTGAGGCCGACGGCGTTGCTGATCTGTTGCTTGCCAACCATCTCGGTCACGAAGCTCTGGCGTGCTGGATTGTCGAAGACGCTGACCATCCCCAGAGCGAAAGCCAGCACGTAGACCATCCACAGCTGGACGACCCCGCCCAGCGTGAGCCCCGCCAGCACCAGCGCGACAACGCCGGCAGCGGCCTGGGTCACCATGAGGAGCTTCCGCTTATCGAGCCGGTCGGCGAGGAGGCCGCCCCACGTACCGAACAGGAGGGTCGGTGTGAACTGCAAGGCGGCGGTGATGCCCAGGGCGACACCACTCCCGGTCAGGTGCAGCACCAGCCACATCTGGGCAATTGACTGCATCCAGGTGCCGGTCACGGAGATGATCTGGGCGGTGAAAAAGATCCGGAAATTCCGGTTGCGCAGCGACGCGAAAGTCCGGGTGAAGCCGGCCGCGACTGAGGTCAAGAACCCTGCTCCGCAAGCTTCAGCAGGATCGTCGCCGCTCGGTCCAGCGTCCGCAGCTCCTCGGCGCTGAGGTTTCCGAGGCGCTTGGCCAGGTAAGCGGTGCGCCGGGTGCGGCTCCGCTCGAGCACTCGTTTGCCCGCCGGGGTGATGCGAACGCGGACCAGCCTGCCGTCGCTCTCGTCGAGCTCCCTGGCCACGAGGTCCTGTTCGAGAAGATTGGCTGCCAGGACAGTCATGCTGGGTCTTGACACCCCTTCGGCCTCAGCCAGCTCACCCAGCGTGAGGGGGCCCCGTTTACTGACCGAAGCCAGCGCTGCGACGACCGACACCGAATGCTCTCCGTCGGTTTCGCGCTTGAGGCGGCGCACGGTTCGCATGAGCGCGACACGAAGGTTGCCCGCGACCTCGGCTGGAGTCCCCGTGCTCGAGGTCAACTGGTTAGGCATACTAATTAGTCTACATAATCAAGCGCGCTCAAGAGAAGTCATTCCAGCCGAGGCCTATGTAGGTAGCTCTACCAAATGACGTGGCGCCCTTGCCATCGATCAACCACAGGCCGCCGTCTTCCCTGCGCGCCACGAGCTCCTGGTGGCCTCCAGATGTCCACGCGCTGCCGCCGACGATGGTGGAGTACTGGTCCCAACCGTCCATGCCGGTCATCTCCTTGGGCGGCGCCAACGAATGATCTGGTCGCTGTAGCGATATCCACATCGATCCATCAGGCTGGCGCGCAACCAGGTCGGGCAGCCCGTCGGCGTTCCAGTCGACGGGGCCAATGATCTGGTCGTAAGCATCCCAGCCGGAAGCGAGAAGCTCTGGGTTCGGATCGATCTGGCCGTTCATCAATCCGTGATAGAGAAAGAGCGAACCACTCGGTGTCCGAGCGACGAGATCGGGAATGTCATCGCGGTTCCAATCCCCAACCCCTGTGACGGTGTCGTAGGCCGCCCAGCTGACGCCGGAGCCTATCTGGTAGCGGGGCTTGAACCCTCCGCCGCCGTCGTTCGGGACGATGAAGAGGGCGCCATCCGAAGCTCGGCGCGCGAGCAGATCAGGTCGGGTTTGATCGCTCCAGCTTCCGGCCGGTGCGATCAGGTTGTACTGGGCCCAGCCGGTCCCAATCACCCTCGGATCCAGCAAACCACCTGATCCATTGCCCTCGAACAGCTGCATGGAGTCGCCTTTCCTGGCGAGGAGGTCGGGATGGCCGTTGCCGAGCCAGTCCCCCGGCGCCAGGAAACCCCCGAACGACGTTTGACCCGTGTCCTTGAACCGCTGGAAGTTCGTTATGGCATTGATCACAATGCGCGACAGGTTCGGGTCGATGGCAAGGCTGTTGCCGAACGCAATGGACCCCACACTCACAGCCTGCCCGCCGTCCCGGCGGAGGTACCAGACGATGTCTGAGCGCCCGGCCGCGACGTTGTTCCCCTCGGCGACGACCTCGTAGGCGCGATTGAGCAGAAACGGCAACCGGTAATCGACCTCGTCACCTGAGGCCCCGGCGTCCGCGTTGGCGGTGTTGTTGAAGCACCCGCGCTCCCAGTACTCGCCCGCAGAGCCAATGGTGTGCGCATTGACACCGGCCATCAGCCACGAGTTCGGGAGAAGGACGTGGTACGGAGCACACGTGTTCTTGGTGGTGTAGCGGAATGCCAAACCGAGGAGATTGCCGACGGCGTACTTGGATCTGATCGGTATCTCTCCGCCGATCAGGGTGCTGCTCCAGCTCGCACCCTTTGGCTTCAACAGCTTTTCCGTGTGGTACATCGTGTTTCCTGACAGCGAGAGCACGCTGCCGCCATCCTGCATGTACCTCGCGACCGCGTCGTACATGCCTGGGGACCAATACTCGCTGTGCGTGCTCAGCACGACGCCGTAGTAGTTGGCGGTTGACAGGAGCCAGGGGCTGTCGTTGAGATCGACGTCGGAAACCATCTGGTAAGCGAAGTTGTGCGCCGCCAACCATTGCAGGATCACAGCCTCACCGCCCGCCAGATGAGAGCCTTCGAACAGCGGGCTGGCGCTTGGGTCTGGCCGCAAGTAGCTGACCTGCGTCGGGCGTCCAGCCGAGTAGAAGCTTCCGTTCAGCGGCCAGTCGTTGTACGCCGCCCAGGTATTCGTCGAAGCCACGACCAGCAGCTGCCGTGAGGGCGGAGCTGCGCGCGGCCGTATGACGAACGTGACGTAAGCCGTATAGCTCAGCGTGGCCCCTGCGGTGCTGATCTGAGCCGTCGTGTCCAGCCGAGCGGCGTAGAGGCCAGAGGGCCACGAGCACGTATCGGGATAGGTTGCGGACGGCTCCCAGTTCGCGCCATCGCGGCTTGCGTCCGCAGGAATAGTCTGGACTCTACCGTCGGTCTCTGACATGGTGGCCAAGCTCTGCGGCTTGGCTTGACCGAACCTTTGGAAGTTGATCGTGTAGCTCGGCGACAGCGAGCTGACGTGGAGGGTGACGGGCGAGCACTGGGTCACGCTCAGCGGGTCGGTGTAGCCGGAGATTCCGGCACCCGTCGCGACGAAGAGGGTGCCGTCGGGAGTGCGCGCCAGGAGATCAACCGTGTCGTTGCCCACCCACCTGCCCGGTGTGAGGATGAGGTCGAACACGCCCCAACCGCTGCCGCTGGCATCGCACGACGTGTTCTGCAAACCGCCGCGGCCGTTGCCCCGAAACAGGCACAGGGTCCCGTCCGGGCTCCGGCCCATCAAATCGGGGTACCCGTCGTTGTTCCAATCCCCGGGGGAGGACAGCAGCGTGTACTGCTTGAAGCTCGTCGAGGTGATGAGGCTGCTGCCGGAAAAGCCACCATGGCCATCGCCTGCGAAGAGGGTCAACGATCCGTCGGTGGCATTTCGCGCGATCAGATCCGGGCGGTGGAAGCCGCTGAAGTTGTAGGCGCCCACCACTGCGTCATAGGCGCCCCATCCCGACGCGATTGGGACCGAATCTCCAAGGACGCCATTTCCAAGGTTCGGAAACAGGATCAGCTCGCCGTCGTTTCGAATCGCCATCAGGTCGGGTCGGCTGTGGCCGGTGAACTTGCCGGCGGCGACGAGGTGCGTATACCCACCGAAGCCGGAGGCGATCTGCCTTGGGCCTTTGTACCCGCCGGCTCCATCCCCCGAGAACAGCCACAGCGTACCGTCGGCAGCCTTGCGGGCAATGATGTCGGGCGCCGCGTTGGCCCTTTCGTACCAATCGCCTGGCGACACGATGAGGTCGTACTGCTGCCATCCAGTGCCAATCGGCCCGGCGGCCTGGACCTGCTGGAGGTGGGGCGGCCGCGTTTCACGTGCAAAGATGCCGGCTGCGACGAGTAAAGCGATCAACGCCACGACGCCGACATGTCGCATCGCGAGCACCATCCGACGCTGCGTCACGTGCAATGCGGCGTCACGCCTGAGTCACAGTTGCCCCTGCAGCTCTCGGCGTAGGAAGCGAGCGCAGTCGTCCCACGTTTTGCGCGCGCGTCCGATCACTCCGGCCATGCGAATGTAGCCGTGAATCATGTCCGGCTCGTGGATGTGCTCGACCCGCACACCGGCTGACCGAAGAGCTGCGGCGTAGGCGCCCCCTTCTGACGCCAGCGGATCGAGCTCGCAGGTGATCACCAGCGCTGGCGCAAGGCCGCCGAGGTCGGGCGCTTGAAGAGGCGAAGCGTCAGGCGAGCTGCCGTCGGTGGGATCTGAAAGGTATTGGTCCCAGTACCAGCGCATCGAGTCGCGCGTGAGACCGTATCCGGTTGCCGATGCCCGATACGAAGGCGTATCGAAGTCGAAGCTCGTCACCGGATAGATCAGCACCTGGGCGGCGATGGCCGGTCCGCCGCGTTCACGAGTCCACCGTGCGACCACGGCAGCCAGGTTGCCACCGGAGCTGTCCCCGACGACGGCCAGGCGATGCGGATCGGCGCCGATCGCGGATGCGTTGTCGTGCAGCCACACGAGTCCCGCCCAGCCGTCTTCCACCGCTGCCGGAAAGCGGTGCTCAGGAGCCAGCCGGTAGTGGATCGAGAGCACCATGCAGCCGGCGCGCCGGGCAAGAGCGCGGCAGAACGAATCATGGCTGTCGAGGTCGCCGACCACCCAGCCGCCTCCATGCATATAAAGGAGTGCGGGCAGGAGCTGACCTCGGACCGGGGCATAGAGGCGAGCGGGAATCGAGCCCCCCGGACCCGGCAAGCTGACATCCTCGACTCGTTCGAGCGGTTCCGGCTCCCCGGCGAGCATCGAAACGCGCATCCGGTTGAGCCGGCGCGCTTCCTCAGGAC
>DATCPU010000118.1:0-23272 GCA_036569925.1 Candidatus Dormiibacterota bacterium | reverse complement strand
CCTCGAGATAGGTCCCGTCCTAGCCACTCACCGTGCAGTTCAGCCGATCGACTGGGCGAAGGGCACGGCGGGGTCCGGCAAGGGTGAGTTGATGGCCAAATGCACGGTCGCTTCGCTGCCGCCGTTCCAATTACGATGTGGAACGCCTGCTGGGAATACCACAAGAGTTCCAGGACCGGCCTGATATTGCCTGCCCTCGATTTCCAGGCTCATGGTGCCGCTGAGGATGTAGAACAGCTGGTCAACCAGGTGCTTGTGAAGACCCGCTGGCGAACCTTCGCCGGGCGGAGTCTTGATGCAGTTGACGCTGCAGCTGGACGCCCCCGAATCGTGACCGATCAGCGTCTGCGACACCCGCTCGCTGGTTGCAACGAGGCGGTCGAAGTCTACTTTTCGTAGGAATTCCATCGCGTCCTCCGATGTCTCAAATTAACGGCACCATAGAGTTCGGGACTGCGAGGCGCCGGCTTAAAATCTCCGAGGCCGCGACAAAAACTGCATTCGGCGATGAGAGTGAAACCCGCGATCCGGTTCGCCGTTTGCCAATGGGGTCCGAGCCTCGAGGTTCTCGTCCTCGATCTGTTAAAGGGACTGGCGGGGAGCCAATTCCGCGGCGCGCCGCCAGCTTCCACCTGACCGCCGGGCATGTAGTAGTTCATGTAGCAATCCTGGCGACCTCGGTGGCTGAAACGGCACTTAAATGGTGTGGCGAGGCTTCGAATTTAAGCCAAAACCCTCGGAAACAGTCTCGGTGGACGAGACCGCGTAGATTTCGGGACCGTGAGGCCCCGGGTTCAAATCCCGGGCCCCCGACCAATTTCCTTAGGCCGAAGGGGTCTCGCTCTATCTATCGCGGCTACTAGGCGGTCGAGGATCGGGGGCGGTGCCGCAAACGCTCGGGGATTCGAATATCTGACTGGCCGAGGGGCTGCGAGGATGGCACCGCATCGGGACCTCGAGGGCATACTGGGGCAGTGCACCCCGCTGCTTCGAATTGGACTGGGCTTCGGATGGGCGGTCCTGTACGGCCAATTCTGATACTCGCGGCGCTGACCCTGATCCCCTTGACTATCGCCATTCTGAAGCTGTTTGCCGACCGGCCGCTGCCTGAATGGTCGATCCAGCATTTCTACATCGTCTCGGCGGCTTCGCTGCTTGCGGCGGCGGTGGCGGCGATTCTCGCGGTTACTACCGCGCAGATCGGCCTGTATCGCGTTCTGCTCATCTGTCTCGGGTTTACGTCGATGGGCGCCATCTTCGCCGTTCACGGCCTGCTGACCCCGGGAGTGATAGTCCCAGACCGCCTCGAGGCCTCCGCATACCGAGTGGTCGGCATGTCGGCCTTCTTCAGCCTCGCCGTGCCGGCTGTGTTCTTCGCCGCAAGCTTCACGCCAGGAATGGCGTGGCTCGAGAAGCGGCTGCCCTTCTGGCCAGCGGGGTGGCTCGTGGTCGTGACGTTCGTCGCCGTCGCGGTGTACGGCGGAATCGCGCTTTTGAACACAAACCTGCTGTCCACCAGCGCGCTGTCAAGCCCGCCCTACAGCACCGTGCTAGTGATCGGCAGCATCGCACTGCTGTTCTTCGCGGCATTTCGCCAGGCGGCCCTCTATCGAAGGACCGGACTCGCAGGCCAGGCCGATCTAGTCTTTGCCTTCGTCCTCCTCGCGGATGCCGCAGCGTGCATGGTGCTGTTCTCCATCTGGACAGTTGGATGGTGGTTTTATCACCTGCTGATGCTCACGGCGGTGTGCTTCGCGCTGCGTGCCTTGCTTCTGGAGCGGCTGCGGGGCGAGACGTTCAAGTCGGCGGTTGAAGGTGTTCTCGAGCTTGGTTCCGAGATCCCCAGCCGGAGGTCATGAACCTCCTGCAAAGTCGGAGCGGCGCCCGATAAACACCACCGGGACGATCCAGTGCCCCCACTGCTGGATGAAACCTGTGACACGGTGGTGGGAAACCAGCCAAGCACCGACGAGGCACCACACCGCGACAAGCACGGTGAACACCCCGATCGTCAGGAAGGTGTCGGCGGTGTTAATGGTGCGGAACACGGGTGTGTAGGCGGCGATGTTGTCGCTGCCATTGGCGATGGTAATGCTCATCACGCCGATCAACCCGGTCGCCACCGCCGCGGAGACATGCTTGCCGGAGTTATGGGCGCGAATCGCGATGATTAACTTGCGGAAGCCGAGCGTGATCGGGATCCAGCCCAACAGCCACACCCAGCGCTCCGGAACGAGCGTCAGGCCGAGCGCGGCGGCTAGGGAGATGACCGTCAGGGCAGCTATGCCAGCGTATTGGCCGACCCAGATCTGCCACCTCTTGGGACGGCCATCGGCCAGCGGATGCATTCAGTACCGCCAGCACAACCATGTCGTCGATATTGGTGCCGGCAAACAATCCAGCGGCGGTTGCGACGGTGGTCAAGGGCCAGCCCATGACCGTCAACTTACCTTGGCGGCGAGTAGCGCGCGGCTTCCTCGCGACCGCTTCAGGAACATCTGTCTTGGCGCTTCGACACGCATGACCGGATGCACCGCGTCCTGTAACCGCCTATCTCGGATCGCGTCAACCAGCGTTGACGCCGACCGCTTCAACCGTTCGGAAGGGACTCCGACATGGCGGCGTAAGGGTAGAACCGGTTACCACGGTCTGTCCAGCGGCAGGCCTGAATGTCGGCGCTGGACCACAGTCGTCGGACGGGCAGAGCAGGACCGTGGGGCCCCCCGGGTTCAAAATAGCCAACCAACTCTGGCCCATGGATCAGGCCAGCTCATTCGCATGGATGAGCTGTTGCAGGTAATTGACGATCGCGTCCGTCTCACCCGCCAGCGGCGAAAAGAATGCGTTGTGTGTCGCGGCAAGTCGTTTGATCGCCTCCAGAGCGATGCGCCGGCCCTTGTTTGACAGCAAAACGCGGTTGGTGCGTCTGTCGCCGGGCGCCGTCTTGCGGATGATGTAACCCTTTAGCTCAAGCGATTGGAGAGACTGCGAAGCAGTCATCCGGTCAACCTTCGCAACGTCGGCCAAGTCGGCTTGAGTCACGGGGCGTCCTTCCTCGGCGAAGCGAAGGACGTTGGCCAGGATGACGGCTTGAGTGCTGGGAAGTTTCAGATCCTGGAGCGCGATCGTCAGGTGGCGTTGCCAGAGCTTGGACACCTGCCAGAGGAGGAAACCCGGAATCGACTCGGCCTCGGCGCCGAGCTTGAGTTGGAAGTCCCGCATTCGATTGTAAGTATACTGACGGTATGGGTGGCGAGTGGGAGGAACGCGCCTGGTGAGCGTTGCATTCTGGTTAGTTGCCGTTACCGTCGCCGTGAACGGCCTGATCGCCGGCGCGAGCTTTGACGTAGCCGTCGTGAAGCTTCCGACGCGCAAGCGGATCGGAGCAGTTGCCTACGCTAACTTTGCGCGTGGCAATGACCTGGGGAGTGGCCTGGTCGTCTACCCCGCAGCGGGCATCTCGGCGGCCCTGCTCGTGTTCGGAACGACGATCACGACTTATTTCGCAGGCGGCTCTTCGGCGGTGAAGGTGCCGCTCCTGCTGGCATGCGCCGGCACCGTGGCGCACTCTGCCTGCACGGCGAAGGCTGCGCCGATAATGCTCAGCCTCCGAGGGACGCCAGACGATAAGGCTCTGCTGGCCGCAAAACTGGACCGGTTCGCCTTCTGGCACGGACTTCGCGCGGTTTTTCAGATCTCGACGTTTGTGGTCTTGCTGTGGGCGCTGGTCGAAGCCGCCCGCCAGGCGTAGGCAGGCGCTGTTGTCGCGATTTTCAGTCGAAGTGTTTCTGCACGTCATGGGAGCGATCCTGGTCTTTGTTGCTTACGGGAGCCTTTTGCCCACGGTCGCCGCGATGCGGCGCGCAACACGGTCCGAGCAGCTGCGCGCAATAGCATCCACGCTGCTAGCCTCGCGAAGGATCGGCCGCGAACGCATTTCGGCGATCGACGTGGTCGTCATCGGCGGCGTTGTGCTGATCGCCGTGACTGGGCTGGACATGGCTCTCTCGCTCCAGCTAATCCGAGCGCCGTGGATCGATGTCGCAATCGGGAGCTTCCTGTTGTTGGCTCCGGTCGGCCCGCTTGTGATCAACCCACGACTTCATCGGATTTCAGATGCATCGGAACTCGAACCAAATGGTCCGGTTTCGACCGCCCTGCACATGCGTATCCGCGACCCGATCCTGACCATCGCGCTCGGCGGGTCTTTGGGGATCCTGGTTGGGGTGGTCTTCCTGATGACGACAAAGCCACAGCTGGGTACGTCAATCGCCGCTGTCGCCACCGCCGTTGTGGCCTGCATGGCAATCAGTTGGCCATTCGCCAGCAAGCATGCAACCCCAGCCCCCTGACAACGGGCGCTGTACACGGGCCAGGATCACCTCGTGTCTCAGTAAAATCCAGGTCCTCCGAACGCGATGAGGCCTAGCCTCAAGAAAGCAGAGCGATCGGGCTCGCCCGGCTGCAAAGTGGGCTTCGACAAGGATCCGCGGAAGTTCATTGGCGGCAAAGCCGAGGGCGGGGGCCAGTAACGCGTCACTCGCGAAGCTGATCGCCAGGCGCTAGCGATTTGACACTCGATGCTAAGTTGACCGCATGAGCGTACAGGCTCGTCCGGCGCGGACTCTCCTCCAACAGGCCCGTCTGGCCCAGTGGACAACGGTTGGCTGGATGGTTGTAGAGGGTGTCGTCGCCATCGGAGCCGGGATCGCCGCGCATTCGGTGGCGCTTACTGCCTTCGGGGTGGACAGCGGCATCGAGCTGTTCTCTTCGGTGGTGATCCTGCGCCGGTCACTCCAGCGATCGGAAAGTGAGGAACGCGGTTCGATGACCGGGGGAGAGCGCAGCGCGACCAAGTTCGTTGGCTTCGCCTTGTACGGCCTGATTGTCTACATCGTGCTCTCGTCAGCGGTGGCGATAGTGTTTCGCCTTGAGCCCTCAGCCTCGCCCGTCGGCATCGGACTCACGATCGTCTCACTGCTGATCATGGCCGCCCTCTGGCGTTGGCGGCTGGCACTCGCTGATCGCCTTGGAAGTCCCGCCCTTCGGGGAGACGCGGCTTGCTCGATGGTCTGCTTGTATATGGCGGGCGTCGCCCTCGTGGGTTTACTGCTGAACCAGTTCTTCGGACTCTGGTGGGCCGACCCACTCGCAGGCCTGGCTTTGATTTGGTGGATCCGAGGTGAAGCCAAAGAAGCAGTGGAGGCGAGCAAAGGGGAGAGTGAGTAGCAAGTCACGTACTCCAGCGACTCGGCCCTGGGTCTGAGGCTGGCGAACGAAGGCGATCTTCCCGGAATGGTCCGGTTTGAGGCTTTCAGACAGCTGTTTGCGAGCGGTTCTCCTGTCAACGTGAACAAGCTCGCATCCGCGGTAGGGTGTCCTCCTGCGAGGCTGGTCTTAACCCTAGATGAGCTCAATCGGGCTGGCCGAATTCGTCGCGATGAAACCGGGCGTTTGGTCGGCTCGGCCGGACTCAGCGTCATACCCGATCGCCACCGGATCGAACTCAACGGGCGAACGTTCTGGACCTGGTGCGCCTATGACATTCTCGGAATCTTCGGCGCAGACAAGGCGACGGGTAGTGCTTTCTCACTCAGCCCGGCCACAGGCGCGACGCTACAAGTGCGCTTCCATGACGGCCGGCCGAAACTGGACCGCGTGGTCCTCTTTCGTCCGTCGGACTCCGCTGCGGCGTGTTGCACAAACCTCTATGAGGAGTGGTGCCCGAACAGCAACTTCTTCGAAGACAGACGGTCGGCGGAGAGTTGGTCGACAAGTCGGAAACTTGAGGGCCGCATCATGGGCCTCGAAGAGGCTTCAGTGCTGGCGACGGGCGAATGGATGCCTTTGTTTATAGGTGGCGGGTTCCAAAGCCCAGGCGATGCGTCAACCGCGCGCACGGAGGACTGAGATACAAATGGTCGAGATTGAATTGCTGTCTGTCGACGGGTGCCCACACGTCGATGCGGCACGCCAGTTGCTAAGGGCTTGCGTCGAACAATTGCAGGTCAACGCCCGCATCGAAGAGAAGGTAGGTGCCTATCCATCGCCAACGATTCGAGTCGATGGAGAGGATGTCATGGGATCGCCACCGTTTGCCGAGGCTGCCTGCCGGCTCGATACGCCGACCCGAGATCGAGTGCTGGCCGCGCTACGACGATACGGACGACTGGACTAGGCTCGGCCGGGATTCGCGCATCCGGACGGCGACGATGATTCCAGATATCCCCGTTAGGACAGCGATAGTGACGATCGCGGCAGAGAAACCCGCGGCATCGGCGATGACGCCGGCCACGATCGCCCCGACCGCATAGCCTGCGTCGCGCCATAGCCGATAGATTCCCACCGACGTCGCTCGGTCGGGAATCCGGGCAACATCGCTGATGACGGCGAGCAACGTCGGGTAGACGAGGGCTGTGCCCGCGCCCAGTACGACGCTCTCTGCAAGCCACCACCCGAGGCCCGGACGGGCAGCGAAACCTACTATCGCCACCGACTGGAGCAGCATCCCAGCGACGATCAAGCGCTTGCGCCCAAGGTGGTCGCTGATCCATCCGGTGACCAGCTGTCCGGCGCCCCAAACGGCGGGGTAAGTTCCGGCTAGCAGGCCGATCTCTCGAAGGCCGAGTCCGTGACTGGCGAAGAAGAGTGGGAGCAGTGCCCAGGCCATACCGTCGTTGAGGTTGTTCACCATGCCGGCTTGACATGCGCTCGACATCGTGCGCTCGCGCAAGCTGACGTCGAGCATGAGTCTGCCCACCGACTGGGTCGGCTTAGCGCCGGCGGATTCGAGGTCGACGTGTCCGGAAGTCTCGCGTGCGAACAGAGAAAGCAGCAGGCCGCACACGGCGAGACCTTCAGCGAGATAGTAGGGAACGGGTCGGATGCCGTAACTCGCGGCCAGGAATCCGGCGACTGCCGCCGCGGCCGCCACGGCCAGGTAGCCAGAGGCTTCGTTGAGGCCGAGAGCGAAACCCCGGCGGCGGGGTCCGACGAGGTCGATTTTCATGTTCACCGTCGTGGACCACGCCAGGCCCTGATTGATGCCAAGAAGGACGTTCGCGAATACCACCCAGCCCCAGGAGGGTGCAAGGATGATGAGCACCGGGACGGGCAACGCTGCAGCCCAGCCGGTTAGCAAAACTGTGCGACGGCCAAGGCGATCGGCCAATCGGCCTGCGACAAGGTTACTGGCGGCCTTGACTAAGCCGAAGCTAATGAGGAAGGAGAAGATCGCCGCGTTGCTGGCGAGGTGAAAGTCATGCTCGGCGAGCGGCGCCAGAGTCGAACGCTCGACTCCAACCATGCCTCCGACGAATGCGTTGATCGCCACCAAGAGCGCGAACTGTTGCCAGTTCGCAAGTAGGCCGAGCCGGATCGCCCGCCGCGGCGTCATACGCCGGCCAGCTTTAGGCGACCGCGCAGCGGTTGGCTCCCGCCTCCAGCTCTGTTGGATCCTCCGGCAGCTCGCCCCGTTCGTTGAGCTCGACGATTCTGGAGTGGTTCGGCGGGTTGGGAGGGATGCGCGCGAGAACGGTTTCGACAAATGCCGCTTGATCCAGCCTGGCCAGCGCCACAGTGTCCCGAATCGTCTTGACCGTCGACGCCAGCAACCGGCCGTCGAAAGGTATGGGTTCCGAAACATGGCCGGGTAGTACCTGAGCCGCCTCGGGCAGGTCGAGGATGCCGCTGACTGATTCATATAAGAGACGCGCGCGCGAGACCGATTCCGCACGGGTGCCGCCTTCGAGGTCGGGCCGGCCCACGCCTGCAAGGAAGAGGGTGTCACCGGTGAAAGCGGCGGCATCGTCGAGCAGGTAGGTGATGCTCTCCGCGGTATGACCAGGTGTGGCCAATGCCACCAGTTCTGCAGAACCGAAAGGAAGCCGGTCGCCATCCGCAAGGGGGCGGAAGGGGTAAAGGGTGCGGCGCTGGGCGGGCAGCAGGAGCTCGACTCGTTGCTGCTCGGCGAGCAGCCTCGACCGCGAAAGGTGGTCGGCATGGATGTGTGTATCCATGACAGCGAGAAGGCGCCACCCACGGTCACGAATCAACTTGATGTAGACGTCCGGATCCAGCGAGGCGTCGATCACGACTGCCTCGGAGTCCGATTCGACAACGTATGAGAGGCACCCCTTTCCCGTCCTCCGGACCTGGACGATCTCGCAGCCAGAGAACGTTGTTTGCGCTGTGTTCCACGCGAGCGACCAAGCGCGCATGCCGCCCTCGAGCGTCACCGCCTGCACTCCCGTCGCTCTGAGCAAGTCCGTCGCGGTGGCGGCCGTTCGGCCGGACGCGCAAACGGTCACCACGGGTCCGGGCGGGAAATCGTGGCCGGCGAGCGGGCCCAAGTTTCCGGATTTGACGGCATCGTAGGCATCGACCTGAATGCTGCCGGGAATCGACCACTCGCGGTCGTCCGGCTCCCGGATGTCGACCACAGTCACCGGCTGGCCCGCGGCCAGAAGGTCCTGCAGTTCCTCAGTCGACATGCTGTGGGCCGGCATGGTTTCGACTATCCCTAACTTTCGAGAAGTCGCCGCGTCTTCTCGTATTCGTCCTGGGTGATCTCACCCGCGGCAAGACGTCTCTTCAGCACGTCGAGCGCGCTGGTAGGGCTACCTGGGCGTGGTCCGCCGACGGCCCGGAGCGCCCAGACGACCAGCAGGATCGTTCCGCCAAGGACGATGACCATCATCAGGCTCCCCAGAATCCACATCCAGGGACTCACGCCGTAGCCATCAAAACCCATCACCTGATCGACCCTCTGCTTCTCGTCGCTTCAGGCAAAGGCGACGGTCTTGGCGCCGCCTACGATCTCTTCCACAATCTTGGCGGCCCCGACGATGGTCACGCCGTCTGCCAGCTGTTCTGGGGTGATGCCCCGCGGTTTGGCACAGGCGCCGCAGAGCCACACCTTGCCCTGGTTGGCGATGAACTCGGTCATGAGATCTTGGAGCTTCGGCAGCCCCGTTGCCTCGACGCCCTCGCTGCCGCCTTTGCACCCCAGGCGCACCGCCTCGATCGTGCAGAGGACGACGGCGTCCTGTCCTGTCGTGGCCGCGATGTTGGCGGCAATGAAGGGCAGCGTTGCCCGCTCCGGCTCTTCGCGGCCCCAGGTGCAGTTGAAGATCAGCTTCTCGTTCATTTCTGTCTCTCCACAGTGATGGTGAGGCGCCCGTCGTCGTGCGCCTCGGTGGACGTGATCCGCTGCCCGAGCAGCCTTGCCAGAGAAGGTAGATCCTCTTTGGCGGCCGGATCGCTGACGACGACCTCCAGCGACCCGCCTATCGAGACCTTGGCGATCTGACGCCGGAACTCCTGGGCCAGGCCGTCGGCGCAGCCCATGTCGCCGGCGTCGAAGAGCTGCGTCGGGCCGGCGTCGACCCTGGGCTCGGTTTGGAATCCAGAACAGAGGAGATCGATTTGATCGATGCCCTGGGGCCCGAGGTCCAGATAAACGAGCTGTTCGATTACCTGGCGCGAGCCATCACGCACGACGCTGAACCGCCAGCTGATGCGGTGTCGCATTCCGACCTCGTCCTCTGTTGAAGACGTGAGGTCGAACACCGACGCCGATTCGAACCAGCTCCTGACACGGGCGACGATGGCGTCTCTGCCGTCGTACTCCTCCAGCCCGTGTGGGAGCAGGAACCGAGCGTGGGCGTCGCTCGCCACGGTGGCAGCCAGACGCTCGAAGTCGCGCGCTGCCAGTAGCTCCAGGAACTTGCGCGCAGATCCGCGCTCAGCTGTCGCCGCCACGTCTGCCTCGGCTGTCGGAACGCGCCTCTGCTCGATCATCGCAATCACCTCCGGAAGTCCGTTGCTCGGCATTGTCAGGGCTGTTCCTCAAATTGTCAAGAGATCAATTGAAGTCTTGACAGAGGCCCCCCGAACGGCGATACTGGACAGCCGATGACAGAGCGAGCTGTGAAAATCGAGCTCTTCGACCAATTCGCCCGGGTCGCGCAGGCCGCCGCCAGCGGACGCCGGGTTGAGATCGTCGACGTGCTGGCCAACGGCGAGCGGAGCGTTGAGGAGCTGTCGCGCCAGGTCGCCATGTCGGTCGCCAACACCAGCCGCCACCTCCAGGTCTTGAAGGAGGCCGGACTCGTGGCCGCCACCAGGGACGGGACCCGCGTGCGCTATCGGCTGGCCTCGCCGGCGGTGTACCGGTTCTGGGTGGCGTTGCGCTCGTTGGCGGCTGAAAGGTTGCCCGGCGTGCAGGGCCTCGTCGAGGCGTACCTGGGTTCGCGGGAAGGCCTCGAAGCGATCAGCGGCGATGAGCTTCTGGCTCGACTCAGGTCCGGCGAACCGTTGGTGGTGGTCGATGTCCGACCGGCCGAGGAGTATCAAGCAGCGCATGTTGCCGGCGCCGTGTCGATTCCGCTTGCGGAGTTGGAGCAACGGCTGCGGGAGTTGCCACGCGAGCGCGAGGTCGTCGCTTATTGCCGCGGTCCGTACTGCGCTTTTGCGCCGGAAGCGGTCCGCACCCTTCGCGAGCACGGGTACTCCGCCCGATACCTCACCGACGGACTGCCGGAATGGGCGGACGCCGGGAATGGTGTCGAGTCGGACGGAGTCAGCAGTTCAACTGCGGACCGATGAACCGGGCCGACCTTTCGGCGGATGAGCAGACGGCGATCCTCGCCGATCGATATTCGCAAAGGGCTGACGCATACGACCAACTCTGGAGCCCTGTCATCCGTCCGCCTGGCGAGCTTCTTATCAGTCAGCTATCGCTGAACGCCGCGAAGTGCATCATCGACGTGGGCACCGGGGCCGGCGCACTGCTGCCGGCCATTCGTCGAGCGGCTCCCAACGCGACGATTGTCGGTGTCGATCGTTCGGACGGCATGCTTCGGCTCGCAAGCACAAAGCACTTGGGTTCGCTTGCCCTCATGGACGTGCAGAACCTGGCGCTTGCCGCCAACCGATTCGATGCTGCGGTGGTCGCTTTCGTCTTGTTTCATGTGCCGAGCCCCGAACGATGTCTTGGTGAGGTGAACCGCGTTCTAAAGCCGGCCGGCACGGTCGGGACAGTCACTTGGGGCGCTGAACGTGTGCCGATGGCGAATGCCGTCTGGGACGAAGAGTTGGAAGCAGCCGGCGCCCGTGTCCTCGAGCTGCCGGCGACAGATAACCGTGCCTGCTGCGACAGCGCGGACAAAGTGACATCGCTCTTGGAGCAGGCCGGCTTCGGCGTTGCGCGAGTGTGGTCGGAATCGATCGAGTATCGATGGCGGCCTGAAGACTATTTTGAACACCAGACGCGCAGTACCTCGCGACTGCGGCTTCTGTCGCTGGACGAGGGCGATCGTAAGGCGTGCCTTCGCCGAATTCGCGAACGGCTGGCCGGCTCAGGTGACGAGCAATACGTGTACAGCGGCGAGGTCGTAATGGCAATTGCCCAAAAAGCCGCCTTTGGCGGGCACACACTGGGAGAGGACGATGGCTGACATTCTCAAGTTGGTCGATCTCGACGAGCTTCGCCACCAGGTTCGCGAGAAATATCGCGAGGTGGCCGCTGATCCGGGTGGCATTCAGCATGTCCATCATTTCCATACCGGCCGTGCGCACGCGGTTCGGCTGGGCTACCCACCTTATCCTTTGAGCGACCTCCCCGAAGAAGCATGCGAGGCGTTTGCGGGCATGGGCAATCCTTTCTATTGGGGCGGCCCCAAACCTGGCGAGAAGGTTGTCGATCTCGGATCCGGGGGCGGCATGGATTCTCTCCTTGCGGCGCTGTGGGTAGGCAGCGAAGGACGCGTGATCGGAGTCGACATGACTCCCGAGATGCTCGAGCGCAGCCGTTCGATCGCAAAGAAGATGGGGTTGACGAACGTCGAATTCCGCGAGGGGCTGATCGAGGATCTCCCGGTCGAAGATGGATGGGCTGACGTCGTCATCTCCAATGGGGTGATCAACCTTTGCCCGGACAAGCTGGGCGTCTACCGAGAGATCTTTCGGGTTCTGAAGCCGGGCGGCCGCATGACGATCGCTGATATTTGCCTTGAACGCCCCGTTCCTGAGGAAGCCCTCCGCGACATCGATCTCTGGACCGGTTGAATCGCCGGCGCCCTGCCGTGTGCAGGGTGGGAGACAGTGATCAGCGGCGCGGGCCTGGTTGACGTCGAGCTGGCGAATCCAGTCGACGCCTTTGCGGGCGCAAGCGGAGAGGCAAGTGCTAGAGAGTTCGGCACTCTGGGCTATTCAATTCGAGCACTCAAGCGGATATGAGCAAAGCCCGCCTGCCAGCTGACAAGCCGACGCTGCTGGTCGGCGAGGGATTCTCACGCCGCCAATGATGGGAGACACCGCCGGTCAAACACTCGGCGAGGCCGTCGTCCTTGATCTCGAAGGCCACGAGGTCCCGCTGCGCGCGCTCTACCAACAAGGACCGCTGGTGCTGGTCTGGCTCCGCCACTATGGCTGACTGCTTTGCAAAGAGCAGGCGGCGCAGTTGCGCGGCATCAAGAGCGAGATCGAGGCAGCAGGAGCCAGGCTCGTCTTCATTGGGAATGGAGCCACTGCCTTCGCTCGCCATTTCAGAGATACCTTCGTGCCTGACTGCGAGGTTCTTACCGACCCGTCGACAGCCTCATACGCGCTGCTCGGAGCCCGGAGGGGAATATGGATAACGTTGGGGCCGAGATCGTGGCCGGCAATCCTACGTGCATTGCTTGGTGGATTCGGACAGTCGCGCACCCAAGGGCACGCTTTCCAGCAAGGGGGGGTCGCGATCGTTGATTCGAGTGGCCGGGTCAGGTGGAGCTATGTGAGCCAGTTCGCAGGTGATCATCCATTCCCTGCCGAAATCATCGCCAGGCTATGGCAGGAGCTGGGAAAGCCTGCTGCCGCCAAGCACGTGCGGCTGACCAACCTCTAGTTAGCATCCCCATGTAGTAATTCATCTAGTAATCCAGGCGCCCTCGGTGGATGAAACTGGTTCGGGATCGTCCGGCGAAGCCTCGAAATGAGCTCAAAGCCTTCGAAATCGACCTCGGTGGACGAGACCGCTCAGATTTCGGGACCGTGAGGCCCCGGGTTCAAATCCCGGGCCCCCGACCAAAATCCGAATTCAGCCTCATACCTTCAACCCGAGTTAGTGACGATTCGGTTGTACTGCAGTTAGTTTCTCAGCAACGGCGACAACCCTGCCTCGGAGCCTCACTGAACTCAGACCTCGATCGCCTCGCGGGACTCGGACGCGCAGGGAGTAGCTTGGTCGCGTGATTACCTCACTTCAGAGATCTATCAATGAGGTCGCGGACGCGACCGGCTTCTCCGGTGTCGTCCATGTCTCCCGTCGAGGTAAATTTCTGTGCGAACTCGCATCCGGCCTCGCAGATCGGGCACACGCTGTTCCTAACACTTCAACGACCCTGTTCGGCATCGCCAGCGGCACCAAAGGTTTTACTGCATTGACGATCATGTCACTGGTCGCCGATGGGTCGCTAGCACTCGACACCCCGGTGCGGAGCGTGCTCGGGGATGAGCTCGAACTCATTAGTGCGGGCGTGACCGTTGGCCACCTGCTTAGGCACACATCCGGCATCGGTGACTACCTAGACGAGGGGACCCTCGGAGACATTAACGATTACATCTTGCCGGTGCCGGTTCATGAGCTGGCAACCACGACAGGTTATCTCGCGGTGCTACGAGATCATCCGCCGAAGTTCGAAGCGGGTGCGCGATTCGAATACTGCAACGGCGGCTTTGTAGTCTTGGCCCTCGTTGCGGAAGCTTTGAGCGGGCTGAGCTTCTACGATCTGGTTGCTGAACGAGTCTTCGCACCCGCCGGAATGACCACGACGGAGTTCCTGCGCTCCGATGAACTCCCTGGCACGGTGGCTATTGGGTATATACCGACCGAAGATGGCTGGCGGACGAACCAGTTGCACCTTCCGGTCCGTGGATCGGGTGATGGGGGCGCGTATTCAACTCTTGCGGACTTCACAGCGTTCTGGCCCGCGCTGTTTGCGGGTCGAATCGTTCCCCAGCCGCTCGTCGAGGAGATGGTTCGTCCGCACAATGACGCGCCGTCGGAGTCTAAGCGATACGGTCTCGGATTCTGGATCCGCGGTGATCGAGACACCGTGATGCTCGAGGGTTACGACCCCGGTATTTCGTTTCGTTCTGCCTACGACCCGACCTCCGAGTTGTTGTACACGGTGATTTCAAACACAGCAGCTGGAGCCTGGCCGCTGGTGAAGCTATTAGACGGTTTGCTCCCAGACCTCGCACGGTTTTAGCCGATTCGGGGCCATCGTACGGTAAGGGGTTCAGAAACCCCGTGGAGGTCGACCTCGCAACTCACCCCTGCCATTTGTGCCCATCGTTCTGGCCGTACGCACGCATGCGAGTGAAGCAGCCGGCACCGGCTTAGATCAGGACCTTTCGCCGGATCACGGCCGGATCACGCATTCCCGTGCCCCGCTTGGCAGCAACCCTTTGCCCGATAAGCCGCAAACGTAATCGCGATTAGACGAGGAACCGGCCATTGTCCATGATGAGCCTGCCATCCACTGAGATGGTTGCGTGGGAAGCCATAGACACCGGTGCTGACTGGAAGTGCCCTTCACACGTCGACGTGCTGAGATAGATGGCGGGCCCTCCTTAACGTACGTCCTTTTTGACGTCGGGGACAGTGCTCTTGAGGACTCCCATTGTTAGCAAATCCCTGGCTTTCGTCTCCTCTCTGCGATCTCGGGTGACCCTGCGCTTCATCTCTTCTGCCTTGCTACGCACCTGGTCCTTCATCACGACCTCCTTGAGACTGATTCAGTCATGACGATGCCTGGGTCGACCGATTGGAGTCAGGGGATGCCGGAACCAGAGGCCCGCGTTTGGGCGCAGATGCTCCGTTGAGCTCGTGCACCCGAGCCTCCCAGTAGCCGAGACGCTGGCGAAATCGTTCTGCCTGGGCGACGACCACCGGCACATTGGTCAGCTCGACCTCGCGTCGCGCCTCGTGTGACTGCGCGGCCATGAGCTGGCGGATTCGCTTCAGGACTTTCTCCTCCATTTCCAGGATCTCGGTGTAGATCTGTCTCCAGTAGAGCGCGTGCGTCAACGTCGCATGACCGGGAATACCCTCGCCATCCATGCCCAGAGTCCAATCTCCTCCCCGCACGGCCGCATCGATATCGGGCCGGCTACGTTTCGACTGGACCTGCTTCATGAATGTAGTTCTACGGCCTTCTACGTAAGAAGATCAGCAACTTTCTGAAATGACGCGAATCGTCCTCAAAAACAGTGGACCCAATACCAGTTGGAAGCCCCTAGGATGACCACGCACATGCGCAAGGAGCGAGACTCGTCAATCTCTACACCGATCTCGAAACCCGTCGTACTGGTTTTCATGGGTGTATCCGGCTGTGGGAAGACGACGGTGGCTGCAATTCTGGCTGGCCGCCTGGGCTGGCGGTTCGAGGAGGGCGATGCACTCCACCCTCAGTCCAATATTGAGAAGATGGAGGCTGGACATCCACTCACAGATGACGATCGAGCGCCCTGGCTGGAGAGAGTCGCCGAATGGGTCGACGAGCGCCTCGATGCCCAAGAGAACGGCCTCATCACGTGCTCGGCTTTGAAGCGCTCGTACCGAGACGTGATCAACCGACGGGGTTCGAGCGTCGTGTTCGTGTATCTCGCAGGCTCAAAGGAGACCATCGCCGCACGGCTTGCCGGACGTCACGGTCACTTCATGCCGTCAAGCCTGCTCGATAGTCAGTTCGCCGACCTCGAGGAACCCGCCTCGGATGAGCCGGAGATCCGGGTGGATGTCGGTCCGGCACCCGGTGTGATTGCACAAGGCATTCTGGACGAGCTCGGCTTGAGCAACTGAACGGAAAGGGAGGGAACCATGCATATGCTCGCCACTGTCAACAACGCAATTCCGACGGTAACCGCAGCCAGCACATCGTTGGGCGGCCACGACGTCCAGGTACTGATCGTTGCGGCCGTCGGCATTGCGATCGTCGTTCTCCTGATCGTATTTTTGAAGATGCACGCCTTCATCGCGTTGACCATCGGCGCTCTATTCGTTGGCATCGGATCGGGTATTGCCCTGGACAAGGTGACGGCGTCCTACGAGGCCGGGGTCGGCGGTGTTCTCGGCTACGTCGGCGTCCTGATCGCCTTGGGCGCAATGCTCGGCAAGTTGCTGGCAGATTCCGGCGGGGCGGACAAGGTGGTGAACACGCTGCTTCGGGGACGCCCTGCGACGCTGCCCTGGAAGATGGCGCTCATCGCCTTCATCATCGGCATTCCGATGTTTTTCGAAATCGGGCTCGTTCTCCTCATCCCCGTCGTCATGCTCGCAGTACACCGCTCGAAGGGCCCTGCCATGCGGCTTGGGATCCCGGCCCTGGCCGGCTTGTCAGTTCTGCACGGGTTCGTCCCGCCGCACCCCGGTCCGCTCGCCGCGATCGCGATTCTTCACGCGAACGTCGGGCTGACCCTGGCCCTCGGCCTCCTGATCGCTATTCCGACCGTGGCAGTTGCCGGGCCGCTGTTCGGCATGCTAGCGGCGCGGATGGTCCCGATCGGAGCTGCTGGAGCCGGACTCGCAGTCACTGGCGCGTCGACCGGCGAAACGAGTGCTGCCGGCGCGGGCTCGAGCCGGACCGTGGGGGCGATGGCCCCGTTCGGAGCTGTCGGAGCGGGACCCGCGGTCACTAGCGCGTCGACTCGCGACTCGAAGGCTGGCGGAGCGGGCTCGAGCGGTGCCGGGGTGGCGCAGGACCCTGAAGCCACGCGCAGCCCGACCTTCGTATGGACCCTGATCACACTCCTGTCCCCACTCGTGCTGATGCTCATCAAAGCGGCAGCGGATATCTGGATCGCCAAGGGTGCCGCGGTGCGGCCCGCATTGGACTTCATCGGCGATCCGGTCGTGGCACTCTTGATCGCAGTTCTGCTGGCCATGGTTACATTCGGGACCACGGTCGGATTTTCGGCATCCGTGCTGGCCAAAAAGATCGGTGCCAGCCTGCTGCCGATTGTTGGCGTCATGCTGATCGTGGGAGCCGGCGGCGGCTTCAAGCAGGCACTCGTTGATGGAGGCACCGGAGCCGCCATTGCCAAGATCGCCCTTGCGGCCGGCCTGTCGACGCTCCTGCTGGGTTGGATCGTAGCCGTACTGATCCGCCTATCGACCGGGTCCGCAACCGTCGCGACCGTGACGGCCGCCGGCATCATCGCGCCGTTAGCAGTCGGCTTGACTCCTAACCACCTGGCGCTGGTTGTGCTCGCCATTGGGGCTGGGTCACTGTTCTTTTCGCACGTGAACGACGCGGGCTTCTGGCTGGTGAAGGAGTACTTCGGCCTAACGGTGGGGCAGACGATCAAGACCTGGTCGGTGATGGAGACGATCATCTCGGTCATGGGCCTTCTGCTTACGCTGCTGTTGTCGCTGGTCCTGTAGCCGCGAAATCGATCTCTGTGGACGAGACCGCCTAGATTTCGGGACCGTTAGCCCCGGGTTCAAAATCCCGGGCCTCCGACCAAATTCCCGAACAGCTAGTTCCTCGTCCTCGGCCCACGCGTCGGGCATGACGTCTAGCCAACCTAGTTCAGCGCTCTTTGGGTCGCGTCCACGCGCGGTGCGGCTCGCTTGCGCAGTGTTGGGACCACGTCGCTCTACGCTCCATCGACATCCAATTGCGGGATCCTATGATCGTGGTACCTAGGTGCCGACGAGCAACCGCCCTGCCTGCGCCACCAGGGCCGATCGCTACCCGACAAGTAGAGGAGAAACCCATGACGGACAACGAGCGGCCCCAAACGACCTTCGACTCTGGCCAGCCCGCTACTAGCGACGAGTACTCGCTCACTGTCGGCCCGTCAGGGCCGATCCTGCTCCAAGACGCATTCGTGGTCCAGAAGATGCAAGCGTTCAACCGGGAACGCGTGCCCGAGCGCGTCGTGCATGCGAAGGGCGGCGGTGCCCACGGCTTCTTCGAGGCCACCGAAGATGTTTCGCAGTTCACGAAGGCTGTCCTTTTCCAGAAGGGCAAGAGAACTGAGTCGGTTGCGCGCTTCTCGACGGTCGCGGGCGAGCTAGGCTCCCCCGACACCGCTCGCGATCCCCGCGGCTTTGCGCTCAAGTTCTATACCGAGCACGGCAACTACGACATGGTTGGCAACAACACTCCGGTTTTCTTCGTCCGCGACCCGTCCAAGTTTTCCGACTTCATCCACTCGCAGAAGCGGCGTGCCGACAACCACCTGCGCGATAACAACATGCAGTGGGACTTCTGGACGCTGTCGCCGGAGTCGGCGCACCAGGTGACCATCCTGATGGGTGATCGTGGAATCCCGCGGAGCTGGCGGCACATGAATGGGTACTCCTCACATACCTATATGTGGATCAATGCCGGCGGTGAGAGATTCTGGGTGAAGTACCACTTCAAGACTGACCAAGGCGTTGAGTTCTTGACGCAGAGCGAGGGATCGGCGACTGCCGCTGAGAACCCGGACGCGCACATTCAAGACCTCTGGGGGTCGATCAAAGGTGGCGACTTCCCGACGTGGACCCTGAGTGTGCAGATCATGCCATTCGATGACGCCGCCAACTACCGGTTCAACCCTTTCGACGTCACCAAGGTCTTGCCGCACGGGGACTATCCCCTTATAAAGGTCGGCCGCTACGTGCTCGACCGTAACCCGGAGAACTACTTCGCCGAGATCGAGCAGGCGACGTTCGAGCCGAGCAACTTCATCCCGGGAATCGGGCCCTCGCCAGACCGCATGCTCCTCGGTCGGCTGTTTAGCTATCACGACACCCACCTGCACCGGGTGGGCGCTAACGCGCAGCAGCTGCCGGTCAACTATCCGAGGCACGCCCGTGTCAATTCCTACAACAAGGACGGAGCCATGAGGTACCGCAACCCTGCCGATCCCGTCTACGCGCCGAACTCAGTTGGAGGGCCGGCGGCGGCTCCCGAACTCTTCGGGCAGGATCCAACATGGGAGGTCAACGGTGACATCGTTCGCGCCGCCCAAGCGCTGCACCGTGAGGACGACGACTTCGGCCAGGCAGGAACGATGGTTCGGGAGGTGCTCGACGATTCAGCCCGCGATCGGCTGGTCTCGAACATCGTCGGGCACGTCAAGAATGGCGTCGAGGAGCCGGTCCTCAGCCGCGTCTTCAACTACTGGCGCAATGTGGACAAGACGCTCGGAGATCGCGTGGAGGAGGCGGTCATCGGGCGAACGGCCGCGGTCCGGTGAGGGCCGGCGCCGCGCAGACGTCCCTCTGCTAGCGACCGCGATCACCGGCGGCATCTGGCTTGCGCCGACGACGACTGGTGAAATTCAATGTGGTAATTCATGTAGCAATCGAGGCGCGCTTGGTGGCCGAAACGGGATGGCAATCGCTCGGCCGATCGTAGAAATCAACTCAAATCGTCGAAATCGAACCCGATGCACGAAACCGCCGAGATCTCGGGACCGTGAGGCCCCGGGTTCAAATCCCGGGCCTGCGACCAATTTTGAACTGGCAGTCGCCTTTCCAAGCTTGAAATCGGTTCGATTTGGAGGGCCTCACGGTTTTGAGCCGTGCGCAATTGATCTCGTCGGACCGTACAAAGGGCTCTATGGGTAGCACTTCGTGTAGTAATCCGCGATTCGACGTCGCTCGATACGGGTAGCTATATCGATAATCGAGCCTTCTAATGAGCAACCGCTAGCGATCGACCTTCGCGAGATGGCCGACAATCCTGTTGACATCCTTTCAAGTACCGTCGATAAGGCCACGCCATCGACGTCACCGTCGCTGGGTGATTGAACCCGGAGTCAGCAACACCAGGACCCCGTCTGGGTCGCGCACGGTGGCAATCGTTATCGGCCCAGTCGGCGTCGATTGGGCAACTCGCTTGGGCGGTCCACCTAGCCCCAGATCGGCGAGCTTCTTCAGAGTCGCCTCGACGTCGACGAAGAACGACAGTTGAAATAGTCCTGTCGTCGGTGCCGGGTCAGATGACGACGTTGGAATGCTGCTGTCGGGGAAGTCGATGAGCTCCAGGACACCCGCGGACACATCGGGTACGTGCGCGTCGCCGAGGAACACGGCGTGCAAGGTGCGACCGGGGCCGTCGAAGAGAGCCGGCCAGTCTCCCTCCACTCTTCGATCCTGCAGAACGTCGAGGCCGAGGCCGTCCCGATAGAAACGGAGGCTGGCCCCGAGATCGCCTACCGCGATTACGCTGTGATGAATGCCTGTCATCTGCAACCCTCCTACGTACGCGTCGATTGTGGTAGCGACAATGCGGTTCAGACCACCTGATCTCTCCGACCATACGTCTTGAAGCTCAGCCCGTGGTCCGTTCGAGGTGAACAGCGACATCGGGTGGGCCGAGTGGCAGGCTTGCCGCGTCCAGAGGTGAGTAGCTCACTCGCCGGCCTCGCCTGCAGCTGATTCGCACCCGGGGTCGGCGGCGTCCTCCTTAGCTTCCCAATCAAAAACCATGAGTGCGCGATTCGCTGACCAACCCATGTAGTAGTTCATGTAGTAATCCGGGCGACGCCGGTGGATGAATGCGGCCGGGAATGGTGGAGTGAGGTCTCGAAATGAACGCAAAACGGGCGAAAACGGTCTCGGTGGACGAAACCGCTTAGATTTCGGGACCGTGAGGCCCCGGGTTCAAATCCCGGGCCCCCGACCAATTCTGAATTCGCAACCCCTAGCCCAAGGATGGTTCGTGTGATAGCGGTGCTGTCATCTGTAGTAGTCATGTAGTAGTTGCGCCGCTACTGATCGGTGGCGCCTCGCGGATGCAGATGTCATCGGACTCCCTTCACGCGGGGACGGCAGGCGTCGGATCTTGCCGCCGATGCCTGGAACTCACGCTCAAGCTGCAAGCGCCCTATTCTCTTGGGCACGGTCAAGGAGGCGCTGTCATATCCCAGATCCACGCCACTGTGACGATCGATACCCCTGTCGAGAAGGTCCTCGAGTTCGTTGGCGACCCCGAGAACATTGCGAAATGTGCACCGACTGTGGAACGAGTCGCGGATGTGCATCGGAGTGGGCGACGCGTCGGTAACTCATTCCGACTCATCTACCGAGTGATCGGAATGACCTTCAACGAGGAATTCAGGGTTATTGGATTCGAGCCCCCGCCCAGGCATACACCCCACCGTCGATATCAAATGTGGCAAGAGTTTCATGGACGCGTGAGGGGCACTTTCACCTGGACGTTGGAAGCCGAGAGCAACCAGACCTATGCCAGCCTCGATGCAGCGTATCGACTGATGGGAGGCCTCTTCGGCAGAGCTCTAGACGCGCTCCTCGTCGAGCGAGCCATCAAGAAAGATGTCGATCAGATGCTCGAGAACATGAAGCGGCTGATCGTTCGGTGAATCGGATGCTGATCACCAAGAGCACGGCATTCTGGATGATGGAGTCGATACGGCTCGACCTCGCGTACGGCATACGGGTGCACCCTGATTCAATTCACAAGCCGACGGGCCTAAGGACGCACACGTCAGGACCGTAAGGCACCGATTCTCATGGGTCCCTTTGCTGTTCATGTCTCGGCGCAGCGGCAGGAACCCGCACTAGTGCCTGATCCATCCCCAACAGATTCGCGGCTCCAGCGTAGGTGGTGCGAAGAAAGTCGAGCGTCACTTCACGCGGTTGCGGCGCCGTCCGCGCGGCCTCGTAAGGCAGAAGGAATTCACGTGCCTCGGGGTTCCACGCGGCAGACGCAGGCTCAACAGAGATTCGTTCGATGCCTTTCGGAGCGGGATAGGCATATGCGAAGAAAGCCGGATAGGGCACGCGCTCGTCGCCAGGCCACCAGCCGGCGCAGATGACCTCGGCGTCTCCGCCGACACGCTCGATTAGTCCGGCACCGGGCGGGGGATCAACGGAGCGGCCCGAGTATCTGATCAAGGCGAGATCGAATGTCCCCCAAAAGAACTGCACGGGTGTCGTACGACCCCGGAATTTTGCCCGATGCTCCTTCATGACCAGGTCGACCATGGAAAGCACGTTAAAGAAGCGTGTCGCTTGGTCCGCGTTGTACGTCTTGTGATTGCGGTCCTCTTGGAACGGGATCGGCTGGCTTACTTCGGTCGGAACAGGCCAGATTGAGACCTCGACGCGCCAAGCGCGCAGCATGCGTATGACGTCCTCGTAGAAGTCAGCGACGGTCCCGCCTAGCGCGCGCCGTTCAACATCACCGGCGCTTGTGCGCAGCACCAGCTCGTGACTCAGGAGGTCGAATTCAGCCTCGAGAGCTCGCGCGCCGATGGGCATAGGTGACGTGGTCAGTCCTCGCGCAGTGACGTAGAAGGGGACGTTTCCCCACTGGGGCTCGAAAGGGCTGAGAGCCAGGCGGAGCTTGCCGATGACCTGCGTGTACATGTGCAGCGTGTCGCGGGTCGCGCGCCAGGCCTCGTACGGGAGGGTTGGCCATTCGCTCAGCAACGCATAGTCATCCAAAGGTGGAGTCCCGCATGACCTTCTGCATGGCTCGCTCCACGACCGCGAGCTCCCGATCATCCAGGGGCGCGACGAAGAGCTCGGCCACGCGACGAATGTGGACGGGTGCCGTCTCCCTGAGCCGCGAGACGCCCTTGTACGTCAACGTGACCACTACCCCGCGGCCGTCGGCATCGGTTTCGATTCGACTTACCAGACCCTGCTCGACAAGCCGGTCGACCCGCCGCGTCATCCCGGACCGCGAGCTGAACGCCTTCTCGGCGAGCTCGGTCATTCGCAGCCCACCGCCGGCCATCGCCAGTTGAGACAGAACGTCGTAATCGCCCAGGGTCAGACCTGTCTCCTCAACAAGGTCGACCGCCAGCTGTCTCACGAGTGTCGCGTGAGCCCGCAGAAGTGCGAGCCAGGCGGCAATCCCGCGGCCCCCCGGGATCGTTTCCTCGACGAGGTTGTCGACCAGGTTGGCGATCCCGGGACCGTACGGTACTTGCATTTGCAATAAAGCTACCCCTCTTGAAGTACTTGTACTTGCAAGTAACTCCAGGGGAATGAAATGATCGATGAACTCGCGACAAACGCCGACACCGCCTTGACCGCACGCTACGGCAGGGCAAAGAGCCCAGCCGAGGTGGATGCGACAGCTGACGCGCTGGCGAAGAATGGTTTCATCGTCCGTCGCGCCGCGAATGCCGCCGAAGCCAACGAGATCGTGCTGAGCTTGATCCCTGAGGGGGCTGAGGTTCATCACGGCGCCTCCAAGACCCTTGAGTTCAGCGGAATCGCAGCCGCCCTCGATGACCCCGAGCGCTATAAGCC
>DATCPU010000117.1:0-5384 GCA_036569925.1 Candidatus Dormiibacterota bacterium | reverse complement strand
CGCGACCGACGAGCTTGTCCTGGTCGCCCACCGCGACCACCCTCTGTCGCAGCTGCCTCGCGTGACGCAGGCGCAGCTGGGGAGCTACAGGTTTCTAGGCCGCGGGCCTGGGTGGGCGGGCGAGCAGAACGTCCGCAACATCCTGGGCCGCGCCTACGACCAGTCCGAGGTCCTGAACCTGGGCCATCCCGAGTACGTGCGAGCCGCGGCGGTCGCCGGCCTGGGTTACGCGGTCGTACCGAAGTTGGCGGTGGAGGCCGACCTCAAGGCCGGCAACCTTAAGCAGCTGCCCGGGCCCTCGAGCGCGCGAGCGATCAGCGCGATCCGGCGACGCTCGGCGGGAGGGCCGACCCTCGAGGAGTTCTGGCGTCACCTGACGAGCGAGGCCGCCGGCGCTTAGCGCTACGCGTTTCCCTGAAGCCAGTCGTTGAGCGGATCCGCATCGGCGAAGACCTTCACGATGTGCTTGCGGGCCACACCGCTGCCCAGCCATGGCTGCAGGCCGTAGTTCTTGTAGATGTACAGGATCTTGTGGCGCAAGAGGCGAGCCCTGGGGTGGTCTTGCGGCAAGCCCGCGGGAACTCGTTTCAAGGCCTCGCCGCCAATTCCGTAGCCTGACTTCTCGAGCTTGGCAACGATCGCGGCCAGCTGAGAACCTGTCGCGTCAGCGGCGACCCTCTTTCGGTACTTGGTGAGCTGTTGCGGGGTCAGCTCGTAGCGCCCGGCGGCGACGGTGAGACCGCGAGCATCAAGCGATATGTAGCCGCCGTGGCCATTCATCCCCGCCGTGGCCGCGATGTTCGTCTTGTACGGCGATTTGTCCTTCGAGAATCGAATGTCGCGGTTGGCTCGAAAGACTTTGCCGTCGCCGTACTCGTCCGCGAGGGATTCGACCAGCGCCACCATCGGGGCTTTGACCGCGGTTTCGTAAGTCTCGCGGTGCCCGTCGAAGTAGCGCTTCGAGTTGTCCAGCTCGAGGCCGATGAAGAAGGGCTGAAACTCCTCGGGCCACCCGCGAAAAGTCGTTGCCATGCGTCGTGAAAAGGGTAACCGCGACAATGTCGTTGTGGAAGAAAGTGCAATCGAGACGCACGGTTTGCGCCGCGTGTTCAAATCGCGAGGTCGCGTAGTCGAGGCAGTGGCCGGTGTCGACATGAAGGTTCACAGCGGCGAGATCTTCGGATTTCTTGGCCCGAACGGCGCCGGCAAGACCACCACCCTGCGGATGCTCGCCACGCTGCTTCCCCCAAGCGGAGGCACGGCGACTGTTGCGGGGGCCGACCTGCTCAAGCAGCAGGGCCACGTGCGCGAGCGAATCGGCTACGTCGGTCAGGCGGGCGGCTCTGACCGCGAGATCATGGGCCGAACCGAGCTGGTGTTCCAGGGGCGGTTATACGGAATGTCCCTCGCGGCTGCCAGGAAGCGCGCCGCGGACCTGATCGAGATGCTGGAGCTCGAGGTGTGCGCCGACCGCAAGGTTGCGACCTACTCGGGCGGTCAGAAGCGCCGTCTCGACATCGGGCTTGGCCTCGTGCACGACCCACAGCTTCTGTTCCTCGACGAGCCGACCACTGGACTCGACCCTCAGAGCCGGGCGCGCGTTTGGGATGAGGTCCGCCGCATGCACGATCGCGGCACGACTGTCTTTCTGACCACCCACTACCTCGACGAGGCAGATGCGCTGTGCGATCGGATCGCGATCATCGACCACGGCAAGATCGTGACCGTGGGTTCGCCCGAGGAGCTGAAGCGGGAGGTCTCCGGCGATCTCGTGACGTTGAGCGTGGTGGGCAACCAACAAGCCGCGCTCGAGCTGCTCCAAGGCCAGCCGTTCGTGCGCGAGGCCGCGGCCGAAGAGGGGATGCTGAGGCTCTACGTCGACCGCGGCGAGGTCGCCATGCCCGCGATCCTTCGCCTGCTCGACTCTGCCGGTCTGCAGCTCGTCACGATCGGGCTGCACCGCCCCAGCCTCGACGACGTGTTCCTGCGCAAGACGGGCCGCTCGTTGCGGGAGACCGCGGCCTGATGAAAATCCTTCGCGACACGTGGCTCGTGTTCGGCCGCTACTGGGGGCTGTTCATCCACAACCCGGTGTGGGTCGTCATCGGGGTCGTGCAGCCACTGCTGTACCTGATCCTCTTCGCCCCACTGCTCTCATCGATCGCGAAAACGCCTGGGTTTCCCTCGGGTGGCGCCTACAACGTGTTCGTGCCGGGGCTCTTGGTCCAGCTGGGCATGTTCGGGGCGGCGGGCGTCGGGTTCAGCCTCATCGCCGAGCTCCGGATGGGCGTGATAGAACGGTTGCGGGTCACCCCGGTCAGCCGCGTGTCTTTGTTGCTGGGCCGCGCGCTGCGGGACATCCTTTCGATCGTCATCCAGTCATTGATATTGATAGTGCTGGCGCTGCCATTCGGCTTGAGCATCAATCCAATTGGGGTGGCCGTCGTGCTCGCGCTGATTGCCCTGATCGGATTGTTGACGGCTTCCATCGCCTACGCCGCGGCGCTGTGGCTCCGCAGCGAGGACAGCTACGCGCCGCTGATCTTCACCTCCAGCTTGCCGATCCTCTTGCTTTCGGGTGTGCTGCTGCCCCTGGGTCTTGCTCCACAGTGGCTGCGAAGCATCGCCGCAGTGAATCCCTTGTCGTACGCGGTCGATGCGGCGCGTGCCGTGTTCCTCGGCCACCTCGACGATCCAAGCGTGGTCAAAGGCGTCGCGCTGATGGCGGTCCTGGCGATCCTGGCGATCTTCCTTGGCGCGAGAGCGTTCGGTCGGGCGGTCGCTTAGAGGCCTCTACTCAAAGGCGGACAGATCTTTGCGCTCCGCCGCCCACATCTCGTTGAACATGTTCTCGATCTCCTCCAGCGAGCACACCGCTGCCGTCAGGGGGTCCAGCATCAGCGCGTACATCGCCTTCTGCCGGTTCCGTTCCAGAAGAGCCTCCACCACCAGCTCATGCACCGCCATGTGCGACCGATTGAGCGCGGCCAGCTGCTCCGGCAGCCGGCCGAATTTCACCGGGCGGATGCCGTCGGGGCCGACAGTGCATTCGACCTCGACGCAGCCATCGGGCAGGTTCTCGATGCTGCCCGCGTTCACGACGTTCCCGTGGATGCTGGTCGGGCGGCCATGTTCCATGGCGTCGATGATGAAGGACGCGTACTCGTAGCTGCGCTCAGTCGGTATATCGGTCTCGCCGCGCAGCATCGAGTGGATCCGCTCGTCGTTGGCCTGGCGCCAGTCCGGCCAGTTGTTCGCGTAGAACCCGCTCTCCCCGAGGTAACCGGGTCGCGCGTACTTCTTCACTAGGTCGGGCCGCTTTCGGAAGTACGGAACGTACTCGGAGAAATGACCGCTGGATTCGGTCACAAATGCGCCCATCCGCAGCATCATCTCGAAGCGGACGGGGTCGCGCTCGTAGTACTCGGGCTGAGCAGCGCGCTCGCGCAGGAGCGGATACATGTCCTTGCCGTGGCGCTCGAGCGTGGTGAACCACGCGTTGTGGTTGATGCCCGCACACCGCCAGTCGAGCTGGTCGTACGGCACGTCGAGAAAATCGGCCAGGAGCCTCGATGTGCCCTGGACGCTGTGGCACAGTCCCACCACCTGCAGGCCGCTTGCCCGGCTGGCCGCAAGCGTGAGGATGGACATCGGGTTGGTGTAGTTGAGGACGACGGCGCGCGGAGCGATGCGCTCCACGTCAGCCACGATGTCCAGCCAGGAAGGTCCGGTACGTAGGGCTTTGAAGATCCCGCCCGGCCCGATGGTGTCGCCGATGCACTGATCGACCCCGTACTTCATCGGGATGTCGTAATCGTGCCGCACGTTTTGCAGACCGGCGACCTCGATCGAGTTGACCACGTAGTCGGTGCCCTCGAGCACCTCCATCCGGTCAGTGGTGGCCTCCACAGTCCAGGCCTTGCCCGAGAGCTCGACCAGCCTCTCGGCGATGCGTCGCGCCAGGTCGAGACGCTCCGAGTCGAGGTCGACGAGCGCGAAGACTCCGCGGTCGAGACCATCGACGGCCAGGATGTCGGTCATCACCTGCCGCGCGAAAACTGCGCTCCCGGCTCCCACCAATGTCACCTTCGGCATCGCGCCGAAAATTCTAGCTGCGAGAGGAGACGGCGACCGGCTACCTGCCGCGGATGAAGATGGGCGATGAGCTCAGTCCGTCGGGTTACTTCTCGGGCATCGCCCGGTAAATGACGATCGCGCCGTTGAATCGCGCGGCCACCTCCTCGGTGGGTGGATGGCCCGCCACCTGGTAGATGACCGTTCCGGGCTCCAGGAATCCCGCGTCCCCGTTCTTGATCCGATAGTTGGGGTCGCAGACGTTGCCACTCACTTTGAACTTGACCTTGCTGTATTCCGGCCCGAGGTCGCTCTGTGGGAGAACTATCGGCGCTTGGGCCCCGAGCCCGGCGACGTACTGCGTCGAGCCGACCTGGACGAAGTTGACCCAGTCGATCTGTGCATTGCAGGTCGAGGACGCCCACGGAACCTGACAGGCGGCCCCGAGCAGGAGCGCTCCCAACAGCCCGGCGATCTTGAATGCCATCACTGTGACCAACGCTCAACCGGCCGAGTGAGTAACGGCTCGTTCATCGAGGTCGCTCCCAAGGACATCGCGTAGGCTCACGTGAGTGTCAGGCTTCGTTGTGTCCGGCGAGTTGGCTCATAGGCTCGGTGCTCGTCGACTCGACGTGGCTTTCACTGGAATTGCCGCTCGCCGGACAATGTGGGCCGGCCGGCGTGACTTCATAGGAGCGTGGATCCGCCCCAACTCAGGCGTGTCCGCCGACCGGTCCTGAATCCCCCAGTAAAGGAGACAGGAACATGGTGACATTTGGCGGCGACAGTCACAAGCGGACCCACACTGTGGTGGCGGTGGACGAGAATGGCCGTCAGCTCGGAGAACGGACGGTCGCGGCGACCCAGAGCGGCGACCTAGAAGCGTTGGGTTGGGCGCGTCAATGGCCCGAGCGGCGGTGGGCGCTAGAGAACTGCCGGCATCTGTCGCGAGTCCTGGAACGCGACCTCTTGACCGCCGGCGAGGCGGTGGTCCAGGTGTCGCCGAAGCTCATGGGCAGCGCGCGCAGAACAGGTCGCGAGCTGGGCAAGTCGGACCCTATCGACGCCTTGGCAGTGGCGCGCGCTGCGTTGCGCGAACCGCAGTTGCCAGTGGCGCAGTTGGAGGACAGGGAGCGCGAGGTCAAGCTTTTGGTCGACCACCGTGAAGACCTGGTCGGAGAGCGAACTCGAATACAGAATCGACTTCTGTGGCATCTCCATGAGCTCGAGCCTGGCTACCAGATCGTGGCCAGCGGACTGCTGCGAAGCGTGGTCTTGGCGGAAGTCCCCGGTCGCCTTGAGAGTCATAT
>DATCPU010000116.1:0-9238 GCA_036569925.1 Candidatus Dormiibacterota bacterium | reverse complement strand
ACGCCGCGGCTCCCTGCCTTCGGGTCGGTCTTGGCGAAGACCAGGAGGAAGTCCGCGGTGTCCGCGTCCGACACCCAGATCTTCTGTCCATTGAGGATGTAGTTGTCCCCATTGCGGCGCGCCGTCGACTGCATCGACGCGACGTCCGACCCGGCATCAGGCTCCGTGAGCCCATAACAAGCGAGCTTCTCGCCACGTGCCATCGGCGCGAGCCATCGCTGCTTCTGGTCTTCGGTGCCCCAGGTGTAAAGCCCCATACCGACCAGCCCCACATGGACGGACAGCACTGTGCGATAGACGGTGTCAACGTACTCGAGCTCTTCGCAAACGAGGCCGAGGGACAGGTAGTCGAGGCCGTGGCCTCCGTAGCGCTGCGGAAAGCAGACGCCAGGCAACCCGATCGATGCCAGCTTGGCGAAGATCTCCGGGTCATGGTGGCCGGCCCTGTCATTGGCTGCGATCGTGGGCGCGAACTCGCGCGCGCAGAAGTCGCGCACCGTGTCCACCAGCTGCTCCTGATCCGAGGTTAGCGCCAGGTCGAGCATGCCTACCCTCTAGGGTGACCGTTTCGGCGTCGCTTTAGGGCTCGGCGAGTGCTTTGGCGTGGCGGTCGGGCTTGGGGTCGGGGAAGGCGCGGGGGTTGGCGCCGGATGCAGGTCGCTCGGGCCGACATGGCCGATGAACGGCAGGTGGCTGCCGATGCTCAAAATGATCGGCACGCTCCTGGAGCTGTGCAGCTGGGGCTGGAGAAAGCTGGTGTAGATCTGCTGCAGCTGGTGGATGCCCTGGACGTTGTCGAGCTTGGCGCCGGCGGTGCTGGCGGCGGCAGTCTTCAACGCCGTTAGGTCTTGCTTGGAGACCATAGCCGCCGTGATCGGGTTGGACTCTATCCACGACTCGAGCTTGTTGACCTGCGCCAGGGAAAGGCTGGCGCTCTGGAGCGTCGGCTCGAACGCGTTGTCGAGCACGACCAGCGCGGAGATGGCGAGGTAAACGACCACCAGGGTCACTGCCACGTGAACGAAGATCCCCAGGAGACCGTCGATACCGCGAATCGACTCCAGCCGGTGGAAGGCGCCGCCGATCGCGCCGCCGATCGCGCCCATCACGATGGCCAGGATGATTGCGAGGGCGATGCTCAGGACCGGCGTCAGGTGGGCGACCTTCTCCATCTCGCTCGTGTACTGGTCGTGAAAGCGAAAGACGACCAGCAGCGTGCCGAAGAAGAAGATCTCCGCCATCAGCGGCTGGATCACGCCTCGCTGGTAGCCGACGATCAGCGCGATGACCAACAGCAGCAGCACCGCGATGTCGATGATCACGTTATTACCGCGAACGTGAATCGATCACGCATCGTTACGACTGGCAGGATCCCGTGCACCGCGGCCAATTGTAGGGTCACGGCATCGGATGGGCCCCCGTTTTGGGCGTCCAATCGGGCGGTACTGGCCCCCTTCAGTTAAACTCGCATCACTCTTGGCCCGAACGATCGCCGTCGCGATGCAGAAAGGGGGGGTGGGCAAGACCACCACCGCCGTCAACCTCGGCGCCGCCCTCGCGGAGTTGGGGCAGCGGATACTGCTCATCGACCTCGATGCGCAGGGCCACCTCACCCTGTACATGAAGCCCCCCGCGGGCATCGAGAAGACCATTTACGACCTTCTTGTCGACCCCGAAGCCACAGTAACGGACGTCGTGCAGGAGGCGCCCCAGATGGGCGTCCACTACATCCCCGCCGATGTCGAGCTGGCCGGAGCCGAGAACCAGCTGATCAACGAGATCGGACGCGAAAGCATCCTGCGGGACAAGCTCGAGGCAGCTCAGAAGCGGTACGACTTCATCATCATCGACTGCCCGCCATCGCTCGACCTGATCGTGATCAACGCACTGGTCGCAGCCGATGAGGTCCTCGTTCCGCTTCAAGCCGAGTTCCTCGCGCTCAAGGGCATGCAGGAGCTGCTGATAACGATGGAGCGCGTCAAGCGAAGGCTGAACCCAAGGCTCGAGCTCACCGGCATCCTGCCCACTCTCTACAAGCAGCGCGCCCTGCACTCGCAGGAGGTGCTGGCGGCCGTCAGAGAGAAATACGGCGACAAGGTTTACGACTTCGGCATCACCGACTCGATTCGTTTTGCCGAGACCCCTCTCGCCGGCCAGTCGATACTGCAGTACGCCAAGGACTCAGACGGGGCGAGGTCGTACCGTGCGCTCGCAGCCAAAGTGTTGGAGAATCACAGGTAGTGACCACCTTCAAGCGCGTATCACTGGCAGGCTCCGAGGAGCTGTTCCGACCGACTCGCCCGCAGGTCGTCAGCGACACCGACGACGTGATCAGGGAGGCCGTCGACCGGCCTGCGAAGGTGAAGGAGGTCGTCTACCGGACTCTCCAGTTCACCGAGGAGGAGATCGACCTCCTGGTCGAGGCGATCCAGACCGCCAAATACCCAGACCGGGCGCGCGCCAAGCCCGCGCTCGACAAGTTCGACTACCTGGACGCGCTGAGGATCAAGATCCAGGGCGAAAGCGCTCAGTAGTCTCCGCCTGCAAACCATCGGTGTTTGAGCGATGGACCAGCGTATTGCTGTAGTTGTCTTCGGGAGCGCCCTGCTTCTGGTTCTTCTCTTCTGGACGTACGGGTACATCAGGCGACGCGCGAAGAAGCGTTAGCCAGGAGAGAACCGACTGGTTCTTTCTCATATCTCGTAAATTGCTTGCCATGAAGCTCGGCATCGTCAAGGTCAAGCTCGACCGCGAGGTCAACGCCTACGTGGTGGCCGATTCGACCAGCAAGGAAGCCATCGTCATCGATCCCGGGCTGCCGGTGGACAAGCTCGTCGACCAGGTCAAGGGATTGAAGGTCAAGTTCATAGTCGCCACCCACTGCCACCCCGGGCATGTCGGAGGCAAAGACGACCTGAAGGAGATCACCGGCGGCCTGACGGCCCTTCACTCCGCCGACGCCAAGCAGTTCCTGCGTTCAGCCGACAGGTACCTCTTCGACGGCGATGAGCTCGAGTTCGGAGAGTTCAAGCTCTCAGTGATCCACACGCCTGGGCACACGCCGGGCAGCGTCTGCTACGTCGTGGCCAACCACGCATTCGTCGGGGACACGATCCTCGCCGGCGGGATTGGCAAGCAGACCCCCGAGACCGACCTTCGCCGCCAGATGATGAGCATCGGCACCAAGCTCCTGCGGCTGCCGCCGGCAACGGCGCTGTATCCAGGGCACGGGCCGGCCACCAGCCTGGAGCGCGAGCTGGCGCAAAACCCGATCTTCAGAGGAGTTGGCGCTCGGGCCTAGCTCCTGCGTCTCAGGATGGCTTCACCATCCGGCCGATCGGCTCCCCGATCGTGCGCCCCTTCTTGACGACGAGACGGCCGCGCACGTAGACCTCGACGATCGAGAAGCTCGACTCAATGCCTTCCATCGCCCCGTGCTTTTGCTTTGACCGCATGATCGCCGGCCGGAAGGTAGTGCCGCGCCGGGGATCCACGATCGCCAGGTCCGCGTCAAATCCCGGCTGGATCCTGCCCTTGCTCTCCTGCAGCCCGATCAGCGCCGCCGGCGCCTCGCCCACCCACTTCTGCGCCTTCCATACGTTGCCCAACCGCTTGGCCAGCTCGAGGCAGCTGAGGTACAGCGTCTGGACACCAGGGCTGCCGGCGGCGGCCTCGTGGAGCGTCGTCGCCTTCTCGCCGTCGGTATGAGGGGCGTGGTCGGTCGCGACGATTCCAATCACCCCCTTGTCGACGCCCTCGATGAGGGCCTGCCGGTCAGCCGCTGTACGTATGGGCGGATACACCTTCATCGCGTTTCCCAGGCTGGCGAAGTCCGAATCCGACCGCCAGAGGTATTGGGGACACGTCTCCAGGGTCAGCCTCGAGCCGTCTCTCAGGGCCGCCTCGGCCGCCCTTAGGCCGAGCGCGCTGGACAGGTGCGCGATGTGCAGATGCGCTCCAAACGAGCCTGTGATGGCGGCCGCCGCGGCGATGGCGACCGCCTCAGCTTCGGGGGGGCGCGAGGCGAGCACGTCCGAGTAAGACTCCAGCCGCCGCCTGAAGGCGGCGAGGATGCCGGGATCCTCGGCATGGATCACGATGGGAAGGCCGAGGGCAGCGACAACAGGTGCGAGGCGAAGCAGCGTTCCGTAGTCTGGCGGCGCCTCGAGGTCGGGGTCGTCGGAGTCCAGCTTCTGCAGGACCTGCTTGCGGCTGAGGCTGAAGCCGTAGCCGAGGTATGCCTTGAAACCGACGGCGCCGGATCGGGCGAGGCCTTCCAGCTGTTCGGCGGTTGAGCTCGAGCGGACGAGCGCCCACAAGCCGAAATCCACGCGCGCCTTCCTGTGGGCCAGGGCGGCCTTGGATTCCAGCACTCCACCCGAGTCGACGCCGGGAATCGTGTTGGGCATGTCGATCACCGTGGTGACGCCACCGGCGGCCGCCGCCTGCGTGAGCGTGCCGAAGTCCTCTTTGTCCGGGAAGCCGGGGTCGCGACCATGCACGTGGACGTCGATGGCGCCAGGGAGTACGTACATGCCCGTCGCGTCCACGATCCGAGCGGTGGCGGGCTGCTTCTTGCTGTGTTCCTCGAGGGCGGTGATGACGCCATCAGAAACATGAACGTCGAGCTGTCGCGGGCCATCGGGTGTGCCGACGGTTCCACCCGCGAAGACGACGCTAGTCAAAGGATGGAAGAGAACCAGCGGTTCCCTTCCATGACCCACCTTCCGGGGATGGGATTTTCCGAATGTCTACTCGATGCCACACAACGTTTTGCGGAGGGACGCGGGTTAGACGGCCTGGCGGAGCCAGGCCTACCGGCCACGTTCTTAATCAAGCTCTAAATCAGCGACTCGGAACAACGGGGAGTACGCGATGCCCGCCTTTCGGATGTTCTCTTCTCCCCCTTCACCACGGTCGAGGACGACCACGAGGTGGATCACCTCCACCCCCGCGTCCCGCAGCACCTGCGCTGACCTCAGCGAGTCGCCGCCGGTCGTGACGACGTCTTCGATCACTGTGACCCTGTCGCCCGGCTCGAAGCGGCCCTCGATCTGTTTGGACGTGCCATACCCCTTCGGCTCCTTGCGCACGAGCACCAGTGGTAGGCCGGCCTCCATCGACACTGCGCCGCCGAGGAGCACCGCGCCCAGCTCCGGAGCGGCGAGGCGCTGCGTTGCCTTCGGCACCAGCGTGGCCAGCTGCTTGCCCAGGCGGCGCAGCAACGCGGGTTCGGTCTCGAACAGGAACTTGTCGAAGTAGCGATTCGAACGCTTGCCTGAGCGCAGGACGAAATCACCCTTCAGATAGGAGGCCTTCACGAGCTCGCGGCCAAGGTCGCGCAGCTCGGATGCTCCGGTCTCCACGCCACGTAATCTAGCCGATGGATGTCCTCACCTTTGACCGTCGGCTTGCTTCGGGTCGTCCTCCACCTACCTGACAGCGGTTCGCTCAAATCGAAACGCCAGGTCGTCAGCGGCCTCCTCAAGCGGTTGCGACAAGAGCATCACGTGGCGGCCGCGGAGGTCGGCGAGCTAGATCGGTGGCAGCTGGCCGAGCTGGCTGTCGCCACCGTCAGCGGGAGCGGCAGACATGCGGACGAGGTGCTGGCGGCGGTGCTGTCGTACGTGGAATCGCACAGCGACGGCGCGCGCATCACCGACGTCTCGACCGAGTTGATACGGGTTTGAAAACGGCCGGCCGGCCGCAGGGCGGATTGAACTACGAAGACTCTCTGGTGGAGGAATTCGAGGCGACGCTGCCCTTCAAGCTCGACGAATTTCAGCGCGAGGCGATCGAAAAGCTCGACCGAGGTCCGGGTGGTGTCCTGGTCAGCGCACCAACATCCAGCGGCAAGACGGTCGTCGCCGAGTACGCAATCTTCCGCGCTCTGCACGCGGGTTCGAAGGTGATCTACACCACGCCGCTCAAAGCGCTCAGCAACCAGAAGTACCACGACTTCGTGAAGGTGTACGGGGAATCAACGGTTGGACTCGTGACCGGCGAGAACTCGATCAACCCCGATGCGCCGATTGTCGTGATGACGACCGAGATCCTGCGAAACCTGATCTACGAGGACCTGGAGCGGCTCGACATGGTCTCGCATGTAGTCCTCGACGAGGTGCACTACATCGACGATTTCCCACGCGGGTCCGTCTGGGAGGAGATCGTCATCCAGGCGCCAACCACGATCAAGCTCGTGGGCCTCTCGGCGACCATCGGCAACTTCCGCGAGATCGCCGAATGGATGGCGGAAAACCGCGGCGGCATGGAGACCGTGTTCCACGACGTCCGGCCCGTCGAGCTCAAGCTCTGGCTTGCGATCAACAACCGACTCCTGCCCCTCTTCAAAGGCGACGGCGCGATCGACCAACGCACGTGGAGCAAGGCGGCAGAGGAAGAGGAGGCTTCGTATCGCGTTGGTGGCTACAGCAAGCTGCCGTCGAACGACCTGCTGCACGTGATCGAGGAGCTGCGACGCGGGGATATGCTGCCGGCGATCTATTTCATCTTCTCGCGCCGCGGTTGCCGTGAAGCTCTGCAGCGATGCTCGTATCACGACATAGACCTGACCACTGCGGCTGAGAAAGCGCAAATCGACAAGGTCGCGGCGGCGCGCCTGGAAGGCCTCACCGACCACGACGAGGAAGCCCTGTTTCGCCGCATGGTCGACGCGCGTCTGCTGCGGCGGGGCCTGGCCGAGCACCATGCGGGACTCCTCCCTTATCACAAGGAAATGGTCGAGGAGCTCTTTCAGCGAGGGCTCATCAAGGCGGTGTTCGCGACTGAGACCCTGTCGCTAGGGATCAACATGCCGGCGCGAGGGGTGGTCGTCTCATCGTTCAGCAAGTTCGATGGGACGAACTTCTCGAACCTCACCACTGGGGAGCTCACGCAGCTGATGGGGCGCGCCGGCCGCCGCGGCATCGACGTCATCGGGCACGGCGTGATACTCAAAGAGTCGGACGTGGAGATCGGCACCATCTACGAGGTCGCGATGGGCGCGACGCTCGTGGTGGAGTCCAAGTTCCTGCCCAGCTACAACATGGCGCTGAACCTCCTGCGGATCTACACGCCGGAGCAGGCGGAGGCGCTCATGGAACGATCGTTCGGCCAGTTCCAGAAGCGGCTGGCGGAGGAGAAGACGCGTGAGCGCCTCGTCAACGTCCGCGCCCGGCTGGCGGACATTCGCGAGCTCTGGAACGACAGTGAGGTATCGATCGACGAGGTCGCGCAGTACTTCAAGCTCGAGGACCGGCGCCGGTCGATCAGGATCGAGCTCAGGCGGCTCCGCCGCGAGGCGGGCGCGGAGCGGCGTGGGCGGCGCGGTAGGCAGCACACGCGCACGCTGGGATCGGCTGGGCGGCTGGTCCAAAAGCTCGAGGTCGAAGCCAGGGGCCTGCTGGATCGGCAGCGCAAGCTCAAGCTGGTCCACTCGCCCCGCTTTGGCGAGTACCTGACCAAGTACGCCGAGATCCGCACCCTTCAGAAGGAGCTGGATGGCGGCGAGCGCGAGCTCAAGGGGCAGATGGACGAGTACGCACGCAAGCTGCGCCGGCTCCGCCGGATCCTGACCGAGACCGGGTTCCTCGCCCATGACCGGCCCACCGACAAAGGGCTCTTCGCCTCGCGCATCTACGGTGAGAACACGATCCTCGTCGCCGAGGCGGTGTGGCTGGGTTGGCTGGAGGGACTGGCGCCCGAGGAGTTGTGCGCTGTGCTGATCATGCTGGCGGCCGAGGATCGCGAGCGAGGTGGCAGAGACAGGCAGCAGCGAGGGCCCCGGCGCTATCCGACCCCCGCGGTGGCCCAGACCGCGAGGCTGCTTCGCTCTCTCTACTTCCGATTTGCCGACATGGAGAGCGACCTCGACGAGCCCAACCTCCGTCAGCCCTCGCACGACTACATCGACTTCGCTTACAGGTGGGCGGGCGGAGAGCCGCTGGACAAGATCCCGCTTCCTCCGAACGTGGACATCGGCGATGCGATCAAGGCGATGAAGAGCCTGTACTCCCTGCTGCGCCAGCTCGAGTGGGCGGTGCGCCAGGCGAAATCACCGCTGTTCGAAACGGTCGCGCGCGCGGTGGCGCAGATGGAGCGAGACGTAATCAAAAGGACCTAGCGCAGACTACGTAGAGATGCCGTCCAAAAAGCGCCGGATACTCGTGACCGGGGTAGCCCGTTGGTGGGGTGCGCTCGTCGTGCAGCGCCTGGTCGAGGATCCCGACGTCGCTGAGGTGATCGGCATCGACATCCGCGAGCCTCGATACGATCTTGGCCGCGCCGACTACCTCAAGCTCGACATCCGCCACTCGCTCATTGGCAAGCTCGTCCGCTCGGTCGGGATCGACACCGTCGTGCACACGCTGACGCGCGTCGATTCTTTCGACATGGACCCGCGACGTGCCCACGAGGTGAACGTCATCGGCACCCTCAACCTGCTGGCAGGTTGTGCAGGGGCAGGCAGCCCTGTCACCCGATTCATCCTCAAATCATCCAGCCACGTTTACGGGTCGCGACCCGACCTGCCCATCGGCATTCGCGAGGACCATCGCCTCGACAGCAACTCACGTCATCAGTTCGTGCGAGACATCGTCGAGGTCGAGTCGTACGTCAACGACTTCGCGGCCCGCAATGAGGCCATCGACATCCTGGTCCTTCGCTTCGGCAACGGCCTCAACGCCGACGAGCCGCAACCCCTCGCCAGGTACCTCGACCTCGAGGTGGTGCCGACGGTTGCCGGCTACGACCCGACCTTCCAGCTCACCCATCGCGACGACTGCGTCGAAGCGATGCGCCTTGCGGTCAAGCGTGGCCCCGCCGGTGCGTACAACATCGCGGCGCCTGGCGCCGAGCCGCTATCCACGCTGCTGGACGATGCCGGCAAGCTCCACGCGCCCTTGATTCCGCCTTTCGGTATTGACCTCGCGGCATTCGCGCTCAGGAAATCAGGTGTGGCATCCCTGTCGCCTCAGCTGCTCGACCTGCTGCGTTGGGGTCGGGTGCTGTCGACCGCCAAGGCCTCTCGCTTGCTTGGCTTCCGAGCGGCGCGAGATACGAAGGCCGCATTCGAGGAATACATCTCCCAACGAAGGGTGCTGCGCTATACGCCGGACAACCAGGGCTACCAGTACGAAAAGGAGCTGGAAGACTTCATCCACTCGAGGGCGCCATCGCCAGAAAACGGCGAGGCGTTGTCCTCCCCACTCGCTGGGGAGGTGTCCCGAAAGGACGGAGG
>DATCPU010000115.1:0-9686 GCA_036569925.1 Candidatus Dormiibacterota bacterium | reverse complement strand
AGAACCTTGACGCAAGCATCGCGGCCGGAGTCATAGATCGCCTCGGCCTCGGCGCGGTCCATGTCGCCCCGGTTCGCCACGGCAGGCATGAGGCCTGCTTATGTCAACAGCTCTCCCCGGGCGGGGGGACTGAACGCTTACAGAAAAGGGCTGATTTGCAGGGATAAAAGTATGGCGAGGGCGGGATTCGAACCCGCGACACCACGATTTTCAGTCGCAGGCTTCACCAGGATTAGAAACCCTGCCCTCGCCGGCTCGAATCGGCTTTGCAAAGCGGATCCGGGGATACCTCTACTTGAGACCATACAGCACGTAGCGAGACTCAGATACCCGCAAATACTGGAAGTTTCGGGTGGGTTTGGGCGACGAGATCGAGTTTCGTCGCCCAAACAGGGCGGTGGCGCTTTGAGCGCTCAGACGGTCAACCCGATACGTCGAGCAACGAGCGAAGTGCCGACGCGAATCCGGGGACGTTGGCTCGCTCAAACGCAGCCACCAACTCCTCAAGCGGTCGACCTCCACTCCAGACTTCGGCCTGGGCTTCGACGATCCGGGTGAAAGCCTGCGGCTGCTCCCCGCATCGCTCGACGAGAAATAGATCGAGGTCGGGAACTTCGACGCCATGACGCCGGAGTGGCTCTTTCAGATAGCCGCGATCGAAGGTGAAGAGCAAGTCCGCGGAGCCGGCGATCGCCAAAGAGCAAACGTGAGCATCGCCGGGATCGCGCGTCATCGAGGCGAGGTCGAGACCCCCCGGAACACGTGCGAGATCCACGCCGCCATTGGGAAACTCGCGACGCATATGGCCGACCCAGGCCTGGGCGGCGTCGGCACTGAGGCCCTTTCGCTTCATCAGCGAGGACCTAGCCTCGTCCAGCAGCTCCTCGCTCCAAACCAGATCGAAGAGTCGCGCACCGGTCGCGAGGCGGCCCATCAACTCGTGCAGGACACGAGAGAAGACGATGTCCGCGTCGAGGACGGCGCGCGACGCGCTCACTCAGCCGGAGCGCCGAGCTCGTCGAGCGAGCGGGAATGCTCGTCTGCTCTCTCTTCTGCCGCCGCGCGACGCGCCTCAAAGGCTAAGACAGCGCGCAACGGAATCTTCCAATGCGTGGAGTTGGGCAGCTGCTGCGCCTGCAACTCACCAGCCTCGATCAAACGACGAATGTGCTGACGAGAAAAGCCCAGCCGATCCGCCGCCTGCTGAGGAGAAAGCATCGAGTCCTCGTCAGCGACCGTAACCGTGATCGCCTTGTCGGAATCGAGCAGCCCCTCGATGGCCTCCTTGACCGTCGAGATCTGCTTCTCGGCATTCCCCTGGGCGGGATCGATGTGGATCGTCTTCATCATGCGTGGCCCTCGGTAGGCAAGCTAGCACAAACTGTCCTAACTGCACCCAGTCTAGAGCATGGCGAGACCGCTGACCACCAGCGGTTTCGTCAACGCGGGAGACGGGGCCAGTTACATCTCCCTTGTCGAGCGATCCTTGGCCAGGCGGGCACGACATCGACGACGCCATTCGTGAGCATTCTCGTTGCTGGGCAAAGTCAGCAAGTCGAGTATCCACTCAGGGCAGCTGTCCTCGGCTGGTCCCATGTCCTCGCTGATTGGCTTCGTATAGAGGATTCCGTCTCGCCTCTCGGTCAGCAAGACGAGCCCAAAGATGCAGTTCCCATCTGGGGAGCGAACAGCTGCATAGATGACTTTTCCGGATACGGCGGTAGCGAGCACGCGGTCCGCAAAGTCCTGGCCGAGGTCAAAGGCAATTGCAGCTCGTGCAGAAAATGGGCGATCAAGGCGCCCGACTGTCCAACCCATACTTCCTTCCCCGAGCCTTGAGCATGTACCGCTAAGCTGTCCACGGGTTGACCTCTCCCCCCTCCTGGACAAATAGCCAAGCCCCAACCCCCATTTTCGGAGTACAACGCCCTCCTCTCGGCCATCTACGCGCGTCACTCTTCGCCGGTGGTGGCCGCCTCCTCGGAGAGGCGAAGTAGGGCGTCGCGCATGCTCGTGAAGTACTCGGGGCTAGGGGCTCGCCCTTTGAGCGGACGAGCCATGGTCCAACCATCCTCGTTCTCCAGTGCGCTGAAATCTCGACTAACACGACCACGAGTTAGGAGGACGATCTTCGGCTTGGGGATTGTTAGCAACTTGCCGCGAGCCTTCTCATTGAGGATGTGGGCACCGGTGGGGTCGATCGCGTAGCACGTCTCGTTAATCCACCAGAGAAAGTCCGGATAGAAGGTGTTGGAGCTGCCAACCTTGACGGGCAATCCAATGCCGTAGCCGGAGCCACGTGCCGGATTGCGGGCCCAAACCCCAATTTTGAGACTGTCGAGCACCTCGGCAAACTCGCGCTCATCGTGATTAAAGACGCTCTTGCTATAGCGGGCATGGGCGGCATGCCGGTAGGTGGCCATGTCTTCGCTGGCAGGCTGATGGGGGGCGGGAGTCCAAATTTCCTCGCCTGAGATTTTGTTGGGAACCAGCTGGACTGAACGCTCGAATTGATCAATCACGGCGGCAGCGCGCTCGGCAAGCATCTGTTGAGCAAGCGATCCGCTGCAAGCCCTCTGCTCGTGGGCGGGGCCGGTGAAAATCTCCGGCTCAAGCAGGTGGGCACAGTGGCGGTTGCCAGCCTGGATACGCCGACGCAGGAACTCGCCGTTGGGTCGTCGGGTTGCCGCGGCGATCGACTTGTAGCGGGTGTCATCGTCGCCGCCCGTGAGCTTGATGCGCTTGAGCGTGCGTAGGCCTGGGGCGATCAGCTCATCCTCGTCCCACCGCTTGGTGGCCTGCGACTTGATCTTCTTTACCTCGGTGTCGAGATCAGCCTCACCGAGTTGATAGTTGGGGAGAGCCAGTTTCTTGGCAAGGCCTCGCTTGACCGGCACCTCAGGCAGCGGCTGCTTTTTGGTCTTGAGCCGAATGGCAGATGACCCATAAGGATCGTTCTCGTCCGTGCCATAGAGAGCTAGCTCGCGCTTGAGGCCCTCGATGATGGAGTCGAACGTCTTACTAGGGACACGGACGTAGAGGTAAGCGGTGTTCAATGCCCCATCATCGTGGTGCCGCAATCCAGGCTGGCGGAGCGCGCGTCCGATGACCTGGGCGATGCGCCTGTAGCTGTTCGACTCGTCATCGAAGTACTCGATGTATGCCTCGGGATCGTCCCAACCCTCCTGCAGCGCTCGGTTGCAAATGATGTGGCGGTGGTGCGGCTTGAGATCACTAAGAGCGCTCACCCGATCTGCGTCCTCAGGAAGCACTTTGGTCTGCGTGTAAACGGCGATCTGGTCGGGCGCGATCTTCTTATCGCGAAGGAATTCCCAAATGGCGACCGGACGGGAGATGATCTCGCCCCTGACGGGATTCGACTTCTCCACGACATAGAGCGCCTTTGGATTGACCGAAGCGCCCTCTTTCTTCGCGCGGCGGTGTAGGTCTCTGTGACGAGATACGGTCGCCGCGAGAAGCGCCTCCGGGTCGGAGTCGAAGTTCTCGACCTCAATGGCCTCCTTCAACAACTGGGCCTCGACGACATCCTTGGTTGCGATCTGAACGCGACCCTTCTCCGCAATTGGCTTCATAACAGGGTCATCTGTGGTGACACTCGTGAACTGGTCAAACAGGGCGCTGGCCGGCGGGGTGGCGGATGCCAGGAGGAATCCAATCGGCTTGAGACCAACAAGCTGGTCTAGTTGAGCCGGCGTCTGATTGTGGCTCTCGTCGTACACGACCCAGACGGGTCGTTTGAGGTTTTCGCTGAGCTGAGCCCACGGCGACTTATCTCCACCCCAATCCTTTTGCGGGCGGTGCATGTTGAGACGCGCCCCCTCGGTACCGCCCGCCTCTGCAGCTTCCGCCTCGTTCCAAGAGCCGACGGTCGTGGTCCATATCGTGATGCCGGTTGTCGCTTCGATGAGCGACTCCCATTCGCCCTTGCTCGGTCGTTCGCGGAGAATTTGCGCGCTCGCCGGAAGTAGCGACCGATATCGACCACGGAGGTTACGATGCGTCTGGTCTACAACTGCTGCAGAGACCGAAGTCCACAAGACGAGAGCGTTCTCCAGGTCGCCGACGACTTTGGCGAGGACGGGCGTCTTGCCCGCGCCCGTCACCGCCTTGAGATGCCCAAGAAAAGGGATAGGCGTTAGCCCAATCCGGCGAACACCGCCCTCGGCATACGCGTTGATCCATTCGTCAGCCGCCTCGGAGAGCTGGGCCGCCGCCTGAGCTTGGAAGTCGAAAAGAGTGACGCTCACGCCGTGAGGGCCGACTCGGCGTCAAAATCCAGCTCATCCTCAAACGGGGCCACCGAGATGAGCGAGGCCAAGATCTCGTCGGGAATCTGACAGAAGCGGAAGGACAGAGTCTCTGATACCAAGCACGTCGTCCCATAGATGCGTAGAGGCGTTTTGAGTGCAAGCTTCTTCGCCTCGGCCAAGGCCTCGTTGATGATTTTGGTCGTCACGCGGCTCTTGGTGGTGCCGTTCCAGACAAGTGCGATGGCCTCACCACGCTGGTTGGCACCAATCACCCATTGCTTGTTGTTGACTCGCCGGATGCCGCCGCCGACCCCGGTCCGATCGGTCTGGCAAATGACGGCAACGATCTTCTCTCGCTCAAGGCCCAAGATGGCCTCCCGGTCTAGTTCTCGTCCCGTACGGAGGAAGGTGAAGCCCGACTCGAGCTTGTCCTGCTCGATGGCCTTGTGAACTCGGGGGGCGGTCAAGGTCCGGGCGTAATCGTCCTCGCCGCTTCCCTCCTCTACAAGAAGGAATCGACGCTCGCCCTTGTCAAGGCGATTGAGCTGCAATACCGCCTCGCCGGTAGTCCCACTGCCCGCAAACGGATCGAACACGATGGACTCGCGGTTCCCAGCGGCCCCAACCAACATGGCAATTAGCTCCACCGGCTTCGGATTCTTGAAACCGTCGAAATCATCCCCAAAGAGCTGCTTCAGGCGATAGACCCCGGCGCGTGCGTCGAGGTTGATGACGGATCGAAGAGTGCCACGGTAGTCGTCAAGGAAATCCTTCATCTGGACAATCTGATCGCGACTCTTCGGAAAGACGATCAGGCCTTGCTCGATGAGTTCCTGCATGGTCTCGGGCTTGAACCGGTAACCGTTGAGCGGGAGGGCATAGGAACGCTTGTCCTTGGCGTTCTTAAGGACGCCCTCCTCATAGACGCCATAGACATAGCCGCCCTTCTTGGGGTTGTGAACTCGATAGGCAACCTGATACGGACCGCGATCTGGATCGATCTCCGTATAGCGACCAACGCGGTCGATCGCATCCTGATTGGCTTTGATCAGTTTCCGCCACTCTCCGCGTAGGTCAGTGATGTTCTTTTTAGAGCGCTTGAGCTTCTTGTACTGCTCCATGAGCACATCACGCGTTTCGTCCTGGGGCGTGGTCCAAACCTGGGGCACCTTCTTGATGTTCTTCGCGTAGGCGACGATGTACTCATGCTCGATAGCCACCCGAGAGGGATTGTTGTCGGGGGAGCCGCGCCAAGTGATGATCGCAATCCGGTTTGGCTCATCAAAGATCTCGTCCATGAGCATGAGGAGCCGGCCAAGCTCGATGTCAGAGATGGAGACGAAGATCACTCCATGGTCTGCCATAAGTCGGTGGATAGCGACCAGGCGAGGCGCCATGTAGTTCAGCCACTTCGTATGCCGGCCTCCGTCCTCATTGGAGACGTAGTAGGCATCGGATGCATCGGCGTTGGGGTCTTCGTAGCGGGCGTCGGAGTAGCGGAAGTCGTTCCCGCCTCGGTTATATGGCGGGTCGATGTAAACAACATCTATCGCGTCGGCGAATTGGGACTGGAGCGACACCATGACCTGCAGGTTGTCGCCCTCGATGATGAGATTGCCGCGGTCCTGGTCTCCAAAAGAGAGCTTCCCGACCGGTTCGAGAACTCGTGGCGCGGGAATTGCCGAGCGATAGGACCTTCGTCCCTGCCAATGCAAGTGCAACCCGGATTCCTCCCGCACTGGCTCAACGCCCGGTGAGGATCCATTGCTATTCGCAGAAGCTCGTTTTTTGCGCGAGGCGGCCAGAGGGTCTTCATCCTAGGCGGCTGGCACGACAAGCTCGAACGAGCCCAAAAGGAATTCTCTTCCCCGGAATGCACTAGAGGCGAGTCGAACCGGGATACCACGAACGGGAATCGTGGTCTCTTTTGGTTGAGGCCCAACCACGAAATGGCGCTCCAAGCGGGATAGCGGGGCTGCCACATGGGGGCGTTTGGGCGATGGTCAAGGGTTTCGTCGCCCAAACGTCGCCCAATAAATGCGCTTCTGCGGCAGCTATCCGTTCTTAAGAGGCCACTATTTGCAGGGAAAATGCGAATGGCGAGGGTGGGAATCGAACCCACGACACCACGATTTTCAGTCGTGTGCTCTACCAACTGAGCTACCTCGCCGTAGCTGATGCGCGGGGTTGGCCGCGCGGTGGAAGGCTAGCGACCGAGGAGACATCGGGCTGCTTGGATTGAGCCGTGACCTGGACTCGTGCAGGAATCGCGCTTGGCGCAGTGGTCCTTGCGGCAGTCGCGCTGTCCGGCGGGCATCGCGACGATCCCCGAAGCCCGGCCGGGTTACCGGGGATGCCTCCGCCGCTTCTCGGTGTGGCGGTGGTCGGGCAGGGCGGGCGAACTGCGGCTGTCGACGCCTACGGCGACATGGTCGACCTGCGAGCGCCAGGGCCCGCGGGGCGGCCTCTGGTTGCCGTCTCGGCGAAGCGACAGGCCGCGGGGTCGGTGTCGCCCGGCGAGGCGATCGTCGCGCGGGCGTGGCTCGGGGATGGACGAACGCTGCCCTTCTGGCTAGCCGACTCCGTCTGGCAGCGGTACGTGTCGGGCACGAACGTTCTGAAGACGGCTGCGCGGTTCGGCGACCGGCGGGTCGTGGTCGTGCGGCGCGCCGGCGGGCCAGAAGAGGTTCGGGCCGACCGGAGCTGGCTCTCCAAGGCCCGACCGCTGGGCCCCGGCGCACCGAATTGGGCGCGAGCGATGTACCGGCGCTCCCTGCTGGTACTGCGAGCGCTGACCGACCGGCGCAGCAGCGCTGTTGTGGCAGGCGCACGCGACGGCTGGGCGTACGTCTGGCCGCGCGATGCCGGCGCGGTTGCGATTGCCCTCGCATCGGCCGGATACCGACCGGAGGCGCGGCGGATCGTTGGTTTCCTAATGGGACTCGACCTGAACGCCGCGGCGCGGTTCGACGGCACCGGTGCCCCCGTCTCCGGACGTGCCGCACAGGGCGATGCTGAGGGCTGGGTCGCAGCGGCGGCACGGGCAGCGGGGCTCACACGCAGCGTGACAACCGAGGGGCGGTGGAAGTGGTTAGACCGGGCCGACTATCAGGAGGGCGGCGCCGGCGACTACCTCGGCAACGCGATCGCCTCCGGCCTGAGCTCCCGCCGCATCGGCTCCATGCTCGAAACCGATGGCGAGCTCGTGCGGATCGCGGGCGATCCGGACTCCGGCCTCGATTCCACCGCGGCGTGGGCGGTTCGTCCCTTCCCCCATCCCGCGCTCTTCCCGGCGGCCCGCCGCACCCTGCTGCGGCTAGCCGCGCACAGCGGCCGCTTCGGCATCGTCCCCTCCCAGAACTGGAGTGGCGGCGAAGACCCATGGACGGCGCCGACAGCGTGGACCGCCTGGGGCCTCGCCGCCCTCGCGCGCGAAGGGGACGATGCGCGACAGGCGCGTGACGATCGCCGTGCTGCGCTCGGCCTCATGGCTGACCTGCGCCGTGCCGCGACCCCGCTCGGCCTGCTCCCTGAGCGCGTCGACGCCCGCACCGGACTCCCGACCTCGACCACCCCCCTCGCCTGGTCCCACGCCTTCGCCATCGTCGCCCTGCGCGAACTCTGGCCCAGACGTGCCGTCGCTTAGAGGCCACTATGGGTACTCAAGCGACGGCACGTCCCGCCGCCGAGTCAGGCGCCGAGTGCTGAAAGCGCCGCGGCTACCGCCTCGCTGGGGGTCTTGACCGGGACGATGCCGGGGCCACCCTCCATCTGCTTCTGCCCGGAGACGCTCCAGCTGCGCAGCGCGACGACGGTCCGCCCGAGGTTGCGCGCGTGGGCGATCTCCGAGAGCGTGCCCCATTCGCCGCCGATCGCGATCGCGGCTTCCCCGGATGCGACGACGGCGAGGTTTCGAGCGTGGCCGATCCCGGTCGCGACCACCTGCGTGCAGTAGGGATTCGCCTCGTCGACCGAGACCCAGGGAAGGACGCCGATCACGCTGCCGTCAGCCCCCGCGGCGCCGCGGGAGACCGCTTCCATCACCCCGCCACCGCCGCCGCAGACCACCGTCACCCCGGCTTCGGCCAGCAATCGCCCTACCTTCTCGGCGAGTCGCCACGCCTCGGTCTCCTCGCCGCAGCCCCCAGAGCCGATCACCGAGACCTGTTTGGCGCGCCTGTCCTCGCTCATCGCCCGGCGGAGTCTTGCATCGTCCGCATCAGCTCAAGCGCGCCGGCCTTATGCAGCGGTTCGTTGAGGTTGCCGCACTTGGGACTCTGCACGCAGGAGGGGCAGCCGGACTCGCAGGGGCACTCGCCGATCAGGCGCTCGGCGTCGCCGAGCAGGCGCTCGAACTGCTCGTAGCCACGCAGCGTGATCCCGACCCCGCCCGGGTGGCCGTCGTAGATGAAGATCGTCGCGCGGCCGGTCTGGAAGTGGACGTTGGTCGAGAGCCCGCCGATGTCCCAGCGGTCGCACATCGCGATCAGCGGCAGCACGGCGATCTGGCCGTGCTCGGTCGCGTGCAGGGAGCCGAGCAGCACCTCGGTCGGCAGGGCGGCGCTGAGCCGGTCGGGCAGCACATACCAGAGGGCCTGGGTGACGAAGTGCTGCTCGGGCAGCTCCAGGGCGACGATGTCGATCGGCTCCTGCTCGGAGATCGAGACCCGCTGGAAGGCGATCACCTGCTCGCTCACCGAGACTTCGCCGAAGTGCAGCTCGACGCCCGAGGTCGAGCGCTGCTCCCGCACCCGCTCGATGTAGATCTCGGTCTCCTTTTTCGGCCGCGTGTACCAGTCGCCGTCGAAGCTCGAGACGATTGCCCGCCGCCCCTCGACGTCGAGCTGCTCGACCTCGTAGGAGCGGCCGAGGTGGAGGTAGATCGCGCCGGGGTGGATCGTGGTGAAGGCGCGTTCGGCCTCGACCAGGCCGAGCATCTCGCCCGAGTCGCGCTCGATCACCGCGACCGAGTCCGCCGAGGCGGAGCGCAGCGGGATCTTCGCGGCGACGAACCCACTGTCGGCCGGGAGCAGCCGCCCGCCGGCGCGGCGCAGCTCGCCTGCCGCGGTCAGCCGCTCCGCGCGCTCGCGCCATCCCTCGCCGAAGACCTCGTCGTCCTCGCTGCTCAGCGGCAGCTCGTAGGCCGCCGCGACCATGTGTCGCGAGGCAATCTGCTCGCTCTCGTGGTCGAGGATCGCCGCCTCGACCGGCCGGCCGACGAACTCATCGGGATGACGGCAGAAGAACTGATCGAGCGCGTCGGCACCGGCAACGTAGACCGCCAGGCCGCGGCGCCGGCGTCCTGCCCGCCCCCACATCTGGCGCAGGCTGGCGATGGTGCCGGGGAAGGTGACGCAGATCGCCGCGTCGAGCTCGCCGATGTCGATTCCGAGCTCCAGCGCGTCGGTCGCGACC
>DATCPU010000114.1:0-2763 GCA_036569925.1 Candidatus Dormiibacterota bacterium | reverse complement strand
GTGCGCGCAGGCCAAACGTGCCGGCAGCGAGCTCGATGCGCGCAACATCGCGCAGACGAGTGACGGCTCCGTCCGCGCCGGTCTTGACGATGATGTTGCCGAACTCTTTCTCGTCCGTGAGTCGACCGCGCGCGACGACCGTCAGCTGGTAAGCAACCGGATCGTTCATCGGCGGAGCGCCGACGGTGCCGGCGGCGACCTGGAGGTTCTGCTCGCGAATTGCGTTGACGACGTCGGCCGCCGACAATCCATACGATGCTACACGGTTCGGATCGAGCCAGACGCGCATTGCATAGTCGCCCGCGCCGAACACTATCACCTGACCCGCGCCAGGAATTCTCGACAGCTCGTTGCGGACATTCAGCAGCGCATAATTGCGGAGATAGACGGGGTCGTAGCGGCCGTCCGGAGAAAACAGGTGGACCACCATCGTGATGTCCGGCGAGCGCTTCTGCGTGACGACACCGAGTGTACGCACCTCTTCGGGCAACCGCGCCAGCGCCTGGGACACGCGGTTCTGCACCTGCACCTGCGCGAGATCGACGTCGGTGCCGATCTGAAAGGTGACGGTGAGATTGAACGTGCCGTCGGCCGAGGCAGATGAAGTCATGTAGAGCATCCGCTCGACGCCATTAATAGCGTCCTCGAGTGGCGTGCCCACCGTCTGCGCGAGCACCGACGGATTGGCGCCTGGATATATCGCGCTGACCGTGATGGTCGGCGGCGTGACTTCAGGATACTCGCTGATCGGCAGCTGGGTGACAGCGATTATGCCGCCGACAAGAATGACGAACGACAGCACGATCGCGAAGATCGGGCGGTCGATGAAAAAGCGTGAAAAGCGCACGGGTCGGGCTCCGGAAAAGTTGCGCTACCGCACCGCGGGTGCCGGTGCGGCACTCTCGGCGACCATGGCAGCATTTGTCGCAGCGACCTTCATTCCGGGACGAACCCGCATCAGGCCATTGATGACTACGCGCTCTCCGGGCTTGAGCCCGGATTCAACCGTGCGCAAACCATCTACGACGCGGCCTGTGACGACGGGACGATACTCGACGGTATTGTCGCTCTTCAGCACGAGCACGAACTTCCGATCCTGATCGGTGCCGATCGCCTGATCCTGAACCAGCGTCGCCGGGTGGCGCTCGCTGCCGAGGAGTCGCACACGCGCGAATAGCCCAGGGGTGAAGAGCCCGTTGGGGTTCGACAACATCGCCCGGGCGCTAATGGTTCCCGAGGCCCCATCGACTCGGTTGTCGACGAAATTGAGTCTCCCCTCATGCGGGAATCCCGTCTCGTCGGCGAGACCGATCAGCACCTGCCTGCCTTTCGGACCGGTGGCCTGCGCGCCCATGTACTTCAGGTACGCCTGCTCGTCGGTGTCGAAATACACATAGATGGGATCGATCGAGACGATGGTGGTCAGCAGCGTCGGCGATGGAGCCCCTGCCTGGACGACGTTGCCCGGAGTCACCTCGGCGCGCCCAACGCGCCCGGTGATTGGCGCTCGCACTACCGTCCACTCCAGGTTCAGTCGTGCAACCCGCACAGCCGCTTCCGCGCCCTTGACCCCTGCGTCCCCTTCGGCGCGACCACTCGTACGAGCGTCGAGCTCCTCGCGCGAGATCGCCTGTGAGCTCACGAGCTTCTGCGCCCGCTCGACTTCCATTCCGGCGAGCTGATTGCGCGTGCGCGCCTGGGCGAGCACGGCCTCCGCTCTCGAGACTTCGGCTGCGTACGGACGCTGATCGATCACGAACAACACGTCGCCCTGGTGGACGATCGCGCCTTCTGTGAATCCGACTCGCTGGAGAAATCCAGCGACGCGCGGCCGGACCTCAACGGAGTTGACGGCCTCGAAGTGTCCGGTGAAGTCGTCCCAATCGGCGACAACGCGCTCGACGGCGGGGGCGACAGTAACCTGGGGAGCCTGCATCGGCGGCGGTGCCTTGGTGCATCCGGATGCGCCGACGACGAAGATCGCAGCTGCGGCCCAACCACCGGAATGAACTCTGAGGGAGACCGACTTGGCGCGAGAGAAAGTGGAACTCATGTTGCAGACTCCAACAGATGGTGGTGGCACTTCGTGCGAACACTTAGTATGTTACCGATCGGTAACATCGATAAGTACCCACATGTTACCGACCGGTAACATTATAGTCAAGGTGGGGTATTAGCTATCGTGCAAACAGATATTCACGACGACGGGCCTAAGGGCCGGAAAAAGAGCCGCGGGACCATTCCTGTTCGGGAGCGGATCCTCGTGGCGGCGGGCGACCTGTTCCACAAACAGGGCGTCCGGGGCGTGGGCGTCGAAGCGATCGCTGAAGCGGCGCAGACCAACAAGATGACGCTTTACCGCTACTTCGAGTCGAAGGACGAGCTGATCGCGGAATGGGTGCGCGGGATTGTCGCGCACAAGGAAGAAGATTGGAAGGACCTCGTGGCCAAGCACTGCGGAGATCCGGAGGGCCAGCTCCAGGACTGGAGCCGGCGAACCGCCGCCAAGCTTCGGGCGATGGAAGAGCGCGGGTCCGCGCTCATGAATGCTTTCGCCGAGCTGCCCGATCCAAACCATCCGGCGCGGCGCGTCATCCAGGAATACCGGCTTCGAGAGCACAAGCGCATCGTCCGCCTCTGCAAGGAGGCCGGATTTCAGGATCCCAAGTTCTCGGCGAGCCTGTTCTCCATGATGCTCGAGGGCGCGCACTCCTGCGGGCAGTGCGTCGGGATGAGACAGATAGGGGAGCACTTGGTGCAAGT
>DATCPU010000113.1:0-2653 GCA_036569925.1 Candidatus Dormiibacterota bacterium | reverse complement strand
GGCCGCCTCCTCGACCCGCTCTCGCGAGCGGCTGACGACGGCGACGCGAGCCCCTTCACGGGCGAGCGCCTCAGCAATCGCCTGGCCGATCCCCTGGCTGGCGCCCATCACCAGCGCGACCCGCCGGTTCAGACCGAGGTTCACGTCCACCACCAATGCTCGAACAGCTTCACGCCGATAAAGTAATGCAGCAGGGCGCCCGTAGCTCAGTGGTCAACGGTCCCTTCACGGGGACCAAAGAGCGTCGGTCTTTCAAGCCGAAGGTCGCGAGTTCGATTCTCGTCGGGCGCATGGGGAGGAGTGCCGGCAGATGCCGGCCTTTTCCTTTTGTGGAGCGGAATGCTCGGCTGGCGGGTTGAATCACGTTCCGGGGCCTTCCAGTCGATTCCAAGGCGTTCCGGGGCATCGTGGTCACATTTTGGTCGCATCCTCGGCGGCAGCTCGTTGCCTTGCGACGTTTCGGCGCGTAGGAGCCGCGACAGCTCTTAGGCTGCGGTAATCGTGGATGCCGCCGAGAAGAAGGCCCGAGCTGAGGTGCGGCGTCTCCAGGCCGCGTTCGACCGGGCTCAGAGTCAGCGAGACAAGGCCAGCGCCGCGCGCCGCGAAGGCTTCGAGCGCGCACGGCAGGCGGGTCTCTCGACGCGAGAGATCGCCGCCGAGACCGGCTTGCACCACAGCCGCGTCGCAGAAATCCTCCACGGCAAATAGGCAAGTGTCGGGGTTCCCCGACACCATTTGCTAAGGTCGCAGCGACCACAAGAGCGGCGGCCCGCCGTGCGCTAACACGACGGGCCGCCTAAGACACAGGAGGTATGAGCTCCCATGTCCTGTCCCAACCCTACGGATTGCGGTGAGCACGAAAGGTGCGGTCCCCGCGCTGAGGATGCGAAGGCTGAGCGCGTTGTGCTGGCCTTCCTTCTCGAAGAACACCCCTCCCGACTGACGGTCCTCGAGCTGTCCCGGGCACTCGATGCGGAGCCCGGCGGTTTCGACAACGAGGACGCGGTCGAGCGCGCCGTCCGCGAACTGGACGGCGCCGGCCTAGTTCATTGCCGAGGCGGCTTCGTCGCGCCGACTCGCGCTGCCCTCTATTTTGCCCGGCTGGAGGCAGACTGATGCCCGCCGACATTGCGCGTCAGTTCGGCGCAAATCTCCGCGAGGCCCGTCGGCGATCTGGCCTCAGCCAGGAAGAGGTGGGATGGCTCGCGTCGCTTCACCGGACGGAGATCGGCCTGCTTGAGACCGGGGCTCGCACCCCGCGCATCAACACTCTGGTCAAGCTCGCGGCGGCTCTCGGTATCCGCATCGACTGCGCCTTGCTGGCGGGCATCGAGTGGACGCCCGGGAGGACCGAAGCCGGGGCGTTCACGACTCGGCGCGCTGAGCCACGGTGAGCCGGCGAATTTGGTCACATCGACCCAACGACCAAAAACAAAGCCAGAATGAGACCAAGACCGAAGCCAAGCTCCAGCGAGCAACAGATTCATGTGTTCTCGGAGTCAGGCCAGGACTCGCAGTAGCTCCAACCAGACAGCTACTCCAGTCCCTCCAAAGCACCAACCCCGAACACACGACACACTGGGAACCCTCCGGTTCGACGCCTGAACCGCACTTTCTTGATCTACAAGGTCTCCAAGTAGATCGCGGCCCATTTCGCCTGGGTGGCCGGCGGCCGATTGTGGCACGGCTCCGCCGTGCGAACGGCCGCGCGTATGGCCGCCCGGACTCCTTTGACCTTCGGTCTCTGGCCTACCTCGAATTAGGGCTTTCTGCGGTCCGGGCGATGCATTTCGCCAGTTCGAGCGACAGAGGGGGCGTGGACAAGAATACGCCCTCAGAGCCGACCTTCTTCACCGAGCGAACGCTTGCCGCCTACCTCGCGGTTTCCGACCGCACGATCCGCAACTGGATGAGGCGCGGAGAGCTGCCCTCCTACAAGCTCGGCGCGTCCAGGCGAATCGACCCGGCCGATGTTGATGCCTTCCTGAAGGTTCGCAGGGAGGAGGGACCTTGAGTCATCGCGAGTCACCGACCAAGCGGTGCAATCCCTCCGGCGAGATCGTGTGGACGGCCCGCTACACCGGCCGAGACGGCAAGCGTCGTATAGCCAAACCGACCTGGAATAGGGGCAAGGGCACCTTCGCTCGCAAAGCCGATGCTCAGCGCGCGATTGATGAGGCATACGGGATCAGCGACCGCCCCGACACCCTCGGCGACTACGCCGCCACCGGGACCGAACGCCACCCACGTGCGGAACGCACTAACGCCACGTATGACCACCGAGTCAGCCGAGTCCTCGATGTGGAGATCGAGGGCATCCAACTGAAGGACTGGCCGCTGCACGAGCTGCGCCGCCGCCACACCCTCGCCCTGGTTGATCACATGCTCAGGAACGAAGGTCGCGCCACCACCGGCGCCGTCGGCATCCTCCGCTCGCTCTCAGCGATGGCCGAGGACGCGATCACCGACGAAGTCTGCGACCTCAACCCCTTCAAGGGCATCCGCATCCGCGCCAACGACCCAAGGGCACAGAAAAAGCCCCGCCCCATCCGCGTGTTCAGCTTTGAGGAGATGCATCACCGCTTCGCCAAGGCGGCCGGACGCTACGAGGCAATGGTCCGCGTCTTCACCGACACCGGCCTGCGGCTGGGGG